>CAJYKY010000093.1 GCA_913775005.1 uncultured Achromobacter sp. | reverse complement strand
GCGCAGCTTGGGAAGTGCGCGGATGCGCTCGGCGGGGAACGGCGTGCGTTCGCGCATCGCCACAATGACGTCGAAGGGTTCGAGCGTGGCGTCGACCTGTTCAACCGGGATGAAGTTATTGAAGATCTGCACCTCGGCGTCACCGCCTAGCGAGGTCCAGTCCGCATAGCGCCGCGCTACGTCGTGGTAATCGTCGAGAATTGCGATTTTCAATGTTGTCTCCGGGTGGCTAGGCGCCTGTTGCGCCAGCCACCCGGCCGGCGCGCGGGGCGCCGGTCAGTTCAAACGTGCTTTGAGTTGGTCCAGCGGAATCGCGCCACTGACGCGCGAGCCGTCGGCGAAGAACAGCGTGGGCGTGCCGCGCACCATCAGCTTCTGGCCCAGGGCCAGCAGCTTGTCTTCCGGCACGTCGCAGTTGGCGGCGGCGGGCTTCTTGCCACGCACCATCCAGTCATCCCAGGCCTTGCCCTGATCCTTGGCGCACCACACGTTGCGCACTTTGTCCTTGGAATCGGGCGACAGGATCGGGTACATGAAGGTGTAGACGGTGACGTCGTCCAGCTCTTCCATCGTGTGACGCAGCTGCTTGCAATAGCCGCAGTTGGGGTCTTCGAAGATGGCGACCTTCTTGGCGCCGGTGCCCTTGACCTGCTTGATGGCCAGGTCCAGCGGCAGCTGGTCGAACGTGACGGCGCTGAGTTTTTCCTGCGACTCGCGGGTGACATCGCGGCGGGTCATGGCGTCGATCAACGGACCTTCCATCACCCAGGTGACTTTTTCATCTGTGTAGATCAGGTCCATGCCCAGCTGCACTTCGAACAGGCCATAAGGCGTGCGGCGCACGGCCGTCACGTCCATGCCGGTGAAGCGCTGTTGAAAGCGTTCCTTGACGGCTTCGGATGCCGGGTCGAGCTGCGTGGTGGAAACGCTTTTCTGGTCGTTGGCCGGCTGCCCCACGGACTGCGTGGAAACGGTTTTGTCCCCTTTTGCGGGCGCCTGCGCCATAGCCGTGGCGGACAGCCCGAGGCCACCGGCCAGGAAACAAGCCGCCAACGCGGCGGAGATGCGGAATGTCATCGGTACTCCTGTACTTATCGTGTGCTTTGGTGGGAGCGTAACGCATCCGGCAGCCGGGCTGGCCGGGATGGACGCAAAAGAGGAGTGCAAGTGTCTGTCAGACGTTGGCCCCGCTTCAAGGTTCCAAAAGAATTTCTCAAAGCGCAAACCTCCTGCCCCCCGCAGCGCCGCCTGTCAATTGGCGGACGCCCCCGCAATCAACCGGCGCTTGATCAGCGGCGCCTTTTCCACCCAGTGCATCCCGGCATTGCGCAGCCACACCAGCGGCGTCGCGTGGGACGCGAACAGCTTGTGCAGGCCGTCGGTTGCCAGGCGCATGGCCAACACGGGTTCGGCGCGCGCACGCTGATAGCGATGCAACACGCGCAAGTCCCCGGCCGATCGGTACGATTCGCGTCCGGCCACGGTGCGCGCCAGGGCCTCGACATCGCCCAGGCCCAGGTTCAGGCCCTGCCCCGCCAGCGGATGCAGCCGATGCGCGGCGTCGCCCGCCAAGGCGATACCCGGCGCCACCATCTGGGCGCGTTCCAGCGTCAGCGGGAAACCGTGAAGCTTGCTACGCACCTTCAACCGGCCAAGCCGGCCTTCGGCGGCATCGGCCAGCAAGGCTTCCAGCCGGGCAGCCTGCGCCTCGGGCGGCAGCGCCAACAGCGCTTGCGCGGGCGCATTGCGCATGGACCATACCATCGAGACCTGCGGGCCGTCTGCGGTGTCGGGCAGCGGCAGCAGCGCCAGCACGCCGTCATCGCGGAACCACTGGATGGCCGTGCCGTGGTGGGCATGTTCGGCGTCCAGGTGCACGACCAGCCCGGTATCTTCGTACGACACCGCGTCGTGCTTCATGCCGGCCGCCGTGCGCAGCGGGGAGGCCGCGCCATCCGCCCCCACGAACAATTCCGCTTCGATGCGCGCGCCGCTTTCGGTTTCAACAACGCCATCCCGGTAGCCGGTGCAGCGGTCTTCCAGCCAGGGAATGCCGAACATGCGCACGGCCTGGATCAGCACGCGTTCGATCTCGCCGGATTCAACGATCCAGGCCAGTTGCGGCAGCGCCGCCTGCCACGCGTTCAGGTTGACCTGGCCGTCGGCGTCGCCGTGGATCTCCATGGCTTCGACCGGCATCAGCCGGGCGGCGGGCATCGCGTCCCAGACACCCAGGTCGGCCAGAAAACGCTGGCTGGCGGGCGAGATGGCATACACGCGCGGGTGATAGCGATTGGGATCGGCGGCAGGCACAGCCGCGCGCGGCGCCAGGACGGCAACGCGCTGGCCGCGCCGGGCCAATGCCAGGGCGGTCGACAGGCCGACGATGCCGGCCCCGCAAACAACGATTTGATGGCTCATCTTGCCGAAGGCTCCCCCGCCTGCTTGGGCCACAGCACCCACATTTGGCCCCGTTGCTTCATCCGGCCCGCCTGCTGGCCGGCCTCTTCGCCGTAACCCCAATAGAAGTCGGCACGCGCCGCGCCCCGGATGGCCGTGCCCGTGTCCTGCGCGAACACCAGGCGTTGCAGCGGCCGGTCGGACGCGGGCAAGGTGGTGGCCAGGTACACCGGCGTGCCCAGCGGCACGAAGGTTGCGTCCACGGCGATGGAACGCTTGGGCGCCAGCGGGATGGCATAGGCGCCCTTGGGACCCTGTTCGGGGTCGATGACGGCCTCTTCGCGGAAGAACACCACCGCCGGGTTGGCGTTGAGCATTTCCTGCACGCGCTTGGGATTGCGCTGCGCCCAGGCGCGGATATTCTGCATCGACGCCTGGTCAGCCGAGAGTTCGCCGCGATCGATAAGCCAGCGGCCGATGGACACATAGGGCTGGCCGTTGTGGTCGGCATAGGCCACGCGGATGGTCTTGCCGGTGTCAGGCCCGTCGGTCAACTGCACGCGGCCAGAGCCCTGCACCTGAAGAAAGAAGTTGTCCACCGGATCATCCACCCACACCACCACGGGGGGACGGCGGCCGGACGATTCGATGGCCGCGCGGGTGTCGTAGGGCACCACGCGCTTGCCTTCCAGCTTGCCGCGCACGCGCTTGCCGGCCAGATCCGGGTAGATGGACCCCAGGTCGATGGTGAGCAGGTCGGCCGGCACTGCATACAGCGGCCATTGGTAGTTACCGCCCTGGCGGCGCGAGCCGCGCACCAAGGGTTCGTAGTAACCAGTGACGGTATTGGTGGCCGGCTTGCCGTCGGCGGCATTCAGGCGCCAGGGCTGAAGATAGGTTTGCAGGAAGCGGCGCACGGCCTCGCCGTCATTGGCGGCGGGCGCCCGCGACGGGTCGACGGCGGCAGCGCACACCGGCTGCCACGCCCGGGGCGTCGCGCGGGCAGGCGCGGCCAGGTTGCCGCTGGTCGGCCGCATCAGCCCCTTGCAGTTACGCAGGAACAGCGGCCAGAACTGGGTCAGGTCGTCGGCGCTCCACCCGGGCATTTCAGACCAGGTGCCCGCCTTGAACTTGCCCGCCAACGCGCGCGGCGGAGTATCGGGCAAGGCCGACAGCGACGGCACCACCAAGGGGCCATCAGCGGCCGGGGTGCGCGCGCCGGGGGTGGCGGGCAGGCCGGATTCGGGGGGAACTTCCGAGGGGGTGGAACATGCCGCCAACAGAACCGACAGCAGGGACAGGCTAAGAATGCGCTTCATGAGCAATGGAAAAAACGGGCTACGGGCGGCCGGCCGCAAGATTCAATGCAGCGTACGGGGCATGGCCAGGACGAATTCGGAGATCGGCACTTCGAACGGGATGCCGTTCTCGCCGACGCAGTGATAAGTGCCGCGCATCGTGCCCACCGGGGTGGGCAGGGGACAGCCGCTGGTGTATTCGAAGGTTTCGCCGGGCGCCAGCAAAGGTTGCTGGCCCACGATGCCCAGCCCGCGCACTTCCTGCACGCGCTGGTTGCCGTCGGTGATGATCCAGTGGCGGCTGATCACCTGGGCGGGATGTTCGCCCGTGTTGGTGATGCGTACGGTATAGGCGAACACGAATTGCTGTTCGCCCGGATCGGACTGTTCAGGCACGAAGCGTGGAGAGACAGAGACGCTAAGGTCGTAAGGTTTCACAGTCCTTCCCTGTGTGGCTGGGCGCGGGGCCGACGGTCGGCGCCGCGCGCTTGGAAGACGCAGTTTCCGGCACCTGCGAGACTCGCCTTTCCGAACCCGCGCCCCAAACTGCAATAATGGCACATTATGCCCTCCCCAATCCCGAACATCATGTCAACCTCCACGGCCTCCACTCGCATCACTCCCAGCATCCTGTCGGCTGACTTCGCCCGCCTGGGCGAAGAAGTCCGCAATGTCGTCGCAGCAGGCGCCGACTGGATTCACGTGGACGTGATGGACAACCACTACGTCCCCAACCTGACCATCGGCCCGATGGTGTGCGCAGCGATCCGCCCGCACGTGCAAGTGCCGATCGACGTGCATCTGATGGTGGAACCGGTGGATGACCTGGTGCCGATGTTCGCCAAGGCCGGCGCCGACTACATCAGCTTTCATCCGGACGCGAGCCGCCACGTGGACCGCACGCTGTCCCTGATCCGCGAAAACGGCTGTAAGGCCGGCCTGGTCTTCAACCCCGCCACGCCGCTGTCCTACCTGGACTACGTCATGGACAAGATCGACCTGGTGCTGATCATGTCGGTCAACCCGGGTTTTGGCGGCCAAAGCTTCATCCCCGGCGCGCTGACCAAGCTGCGCGAAGCCCGCGCCCGCATCGACGCCTGGACGCAGGCCGGCGGCCAGGAAATCGTGCTGCAAGTGGATGGCGGCGTCAAAATCGACAACATCGCTGAAATCCGCCGCGCAGGCGCCGACACCTTCGTGGCCGGCTCGGCCATCTTCGGCAAGCCGGACTACGCCGGCATCATCAAGTCGATGCGCGAACAGATCGCCATCGGCGAAACCACCGCCATCTAAGTATCAGGATATCGACATGACTGCTTTTCGCGCTGCGCTGCTGGACCTGGACGGCACCCTGCTGGACTCCATCCCCGATCTGGCTTTTGCCGCCAACGCCATGCGCGTGGAACTTGGCATGACGGCGCTGCGTGAAGACGTCGTGGCCACGTTCGTGGGCAAGGGCGTCGACAACCTGGTGCGCCGCAGCCTGGCCGGCAGCCTTCAGGCGGCCGACCCCACGCCCGCCGAATTCGAGCGCGCGCGCGAAGCCTTTTACCGCCACTACCACCTAGTCAACGGCGAACGCGCGCAGGTCTATCCGGGCGTGCTGGAAGGCTTGAAGCACATGCGTGACCAGGGGCTGAAGCTGGCCGTCGTCACCAACAAGCCCACCGAATTCACGCTGCCGCTATTGCAGCGCACCGGCCTGGCGGGCTTTTTCGACGCGGTGGTCTGCGGCGACACCTGCACGCGCCGCAAGCCCGACCCCGACCAAGTGCTGCACGCCTGCGAGCTGCTGGGCGTGACGGTGACTGAGGCCGTGACCATCGGCGATTCGATCAACGACGCGCAGGCAGGCCGCACGGCCGGCACGCAGGTGCTGGTGGTGCCCTACGGCTACAACGAAGGACGTGACGTGCGCGAGCTGGATGTCGATGGTATAGTTGACACGCTTGTCAACGCGGCTGAATGGGTAGCGCTCTGGAATCAAAACCAGAACGCGGCAAAAATTGCCTGAATTCAGCTGTCGTATCGCTGACATCCCGAATCTCTGAAGACTGGATCAATGAACGCTTTCCCCCAGAACCAAATGCTCGGCGCCTCGTGGCGCTGGTGGCGTTTGTCTTCCGGGTGGCGATGATCCCTCCCGGCCCTGGACGCGTATGCCGCCTAGTGCCGTAGCTGTGTAAAACACAGAGCCAAGCCCGGAACCAGTTACCTGGACCGGGCTTTTTGCTGTGCGCCTGGTCCAAAAGCAAATCAACATTACGCTTACGAGACCCGACATGACCGAGATCGAATTCAAGGCGCTTGCCGCACAAGGCTACAACCGCATCCCGCTGGTGGCGGAAACCTACGCCGACCTGGACACCCCGCTGGGTATCTATCTGAAGCTGGCACATGCCGGCCCGCTGGCCGGCCGCATGACGTGCCTGATGGAATCGGTGGTGGGCGGCGAACGCTTTGGCCGCTATTCGTTCATCGGCCTGCCGGCCCGCACCGTGATCCGCGCCAGCGGCACGCTGACCGAAGTGCTGCACGACGGCCACGTCGTGGAAACGCACGAAGGCGACCCGCTGGCGTTCATCGAGCAATACCAAAGCCGCTTCAAGGTGGCGCTGCGCCCCGGCATGCCGCGCTTTTGCGGCGGCCTGGCCGGCTACTTCGGCTACGACACCGTGCGTCACATCGAGCCCTGCCTGGGCCCGGCCGTGAAGCCCTTCCCGGCGGGCATGGAAGGCGGCACGCCCGACCTGATGCTGATGCACGTAGACGAACTGGTCATCGTCGACAACCTGGCCGGCCGCATCTACCTGATGGTCTATGCCGACCCCAGCCAGGCCGAATCCTACAGCCGCGCCCAGCAGCGCCTGCACGACCTGCGCGCGCGTCTGCGACGCCCGGTGGAAATCCCGTACAGCCACGCCAGCATGCAAACCGAAGAGCGCCGGGACTTCAAGAAAGAGGACTATCTGGCGGCGGTGCACCGCGCCAAGGAACACATTGCCGCTGGCGACCTGATGCAAGTGCAGATCGGCCAGGTCATCGCCAAACCCTTCCGTGATTCCCCGCTGTCCCTCTACCGCGCTCTGCGGTCGCTGAACCCCTCCCCCTACATGTACTTCTGGAACTTCGGTGACTTCCAGGTCGTGGGCGCGTCGCCTGAAATCCTGGTGCGTCAGGAACGCGTCATGGACAACGGCGAGCCGAAGTCGCAGATCACCATCCGCCCGCTGGCCGGCACCCGCAAGCGCGGCGCCACGCCTGAAGAAGACGCCGCGCTGGCCGCCGAGCTGAAGGCCGATCCGAAGGAAGTGGCCGAACACGTGATGCTGATCGACCTGGCCCGCAACGACGTGGGCCGCGTGGCCGAAGTGGGTTCGGTGAAGGTCAGCGACACGATGGTCATCGAACGCTATTCGCACGTGATGCATCTGGTGTCCAACGTGACCGGCAACCTGAACCCCGGCATGACCAGCATGGACGTGCTGCGCGCCGCGTTCCCGGCCGGCACGCTGACGGGCGCGCCCAAGGTCGAAGCCATGAAGATCATCGACGAA
>CAJYKY010000092.1 GCA_913775005.1 uncultured Achromobacter sp. | reverse complement strand
CTGGGGGCCGGCGGCGCAATGCTGCGGGCGGCGTCGGCGGACGTGAGCTCGCCCGGCGCGTGCTCGGCAGAGGCATCACCCACGATCACGGGTTCAGTCTTGCCGCTGGCCTGGCGGGCCACTTCGTCGAGTTCCGCGCGGAATTGCTGCACGGGTTCCTGCAACGATGCATGCGTGTCATTCAACGACTGCTGCACGCCTTGCGCGGCATCTTCCATTTCGCTTTTGAACTTGCGCAGTTCGTCCAGCTCGATTTCGCGCTGGATATCGGACTTCACGTCATTGACGTAACGTTGCGCGCGCCCAAGCAGGTGGCCGACGGTGCGGGCTACTTTGGGCAGGCGTTCGGGGCCGATGACGATCAAGGCGACGACGCCGATCACCATCAGTTCAGTGAGGCTGACATCAAACATTCGACGGCCGCTTGGGAATTGAAGCAATAAGGGCCGGCCTGGAAAGGGCGGCCCGGGAGACTGGCGTCAAGATCAGGAGTTGGTCTTTTCCTTGGCCTGCACGTCGATGGTTTCGCCGGAGACGCGCTGCTGCGCGATCGGGTCGGCCGGCTTTTCGCCGTTGGCGTCCTTCATGCCTTCCTTGAAACCCTTTACTGCACCGCCCAGATCCGAGCCGATGTTGCGCAGCTTCTTGGTGCCGAAAATCAGCGCCACGATGACCAGAACGACCAACCAATGCCAAATGCTGAAACTACCCATGATGTTTCTCCGAATTACGCGGTGGGGGCCACGCGTCCTTTCCAGGGTCGCGAGCCGCCAATGATGTGGAAATGCAGATGCGGGACTTCCTGGCCGCCTTCGACGCCAGAGTTGATCATGATGCGAAATCCGCCATCAGGGCCCGGACGGCAACCGTTTTCGGCTGCTAGCCGCGGCGCCAACGACATCATTCTACCCAACCAACCTGCGTCCTCGCCCGTAATATCCTGCATGGATGTGACATGACGTCGAGGGATCAGCAGCAAATGTACCGGTGCTGCCGGATTGATATCGTGGAATGCAACAAAGTCCTCGTCTTCGTAGACCTTCTTGGACGGGATGTCGCCAGCGGCGATCTTGCAGAAAATACAGTTGTCGCTCATGTTCCGGGCTCCGGGGTCAGTCTTTGGGGCGGCTGGCCTTCTCCGCCAGGCCGGACAGGCCTTCGCGGCGGGCCAGCTCGGCCAATACGTCTTGCGGGCGCAGCTTGTAGTGCGTCAGCGCCACTAGGCAGTGGAACCACAAATCGGCCGTTTCACTGACGATGCGGTCCGGCACGCCGTCTTTGGCGGCCATGACCAGCTCGGTGGCTTCTTCGCCGATCTTCTTCAGGAAAGAATCGGGGCCTTTGGCCAGCAGCTTGGCCGAATAGGACGTGGCCGGGTCACCGCCGTTTTCGGGCAGGCGGGTTTCCAGCGTGTCGGCAATGCGCGCCAGGATATCGGCGGCGCTAAGAGAAGAATCGGTCATTTGTAGATCATTTCCGGGTCTTTGAGCACCGGATCCACCGTAACCCAGGATGCTTGGTCCGTCTGGCCTTCCAGGCGGCGGTAGAAACAGCTGGCGCGCCCGGTATGGCAGGCGATGCCGCCTTCCTGGTGGATTTTCAACAGGATGACGTCGCCATCGCAGTCCAGGCGCAGCTCGTGCACTTCCTGGTGATGGCCGGATTCTTCGCCCTTGCGCCACAGGCGCTGGCGCGAACGCGAAAAATACACGGCGCGGCCGGTGGCGGCCGTTTCAGCCAGCGCTTCGCGGTTCATCCAGGCCACCATCATGATCTGGCCGTTTTCGGCGTCTTGCGCGATGGCGGGGATCAGGCCGTTTTCGTCGAAGACAACGTCGGCCATCCAGGCGGGTTCAGTGCTCATCATCAGTCCAACCTTACGCTAATACCTTGCTCGGCCATGAAACGCTTGCACTCGCCAACGGTATGTTGGCCAAAGTGGAAGATGCTGGCGGCCAGCACGGCGCTGGCGCGGCCCGTGGTGACGCCGTCGGCCAGATGTTGCAGGTTGCCCACGCCGCCCGAGGCAATGACCGGCACCGGCACCGCATCGGACACTGCGCGCGTCAGTTCCAGGTCGAAGCCCGATTTGGTGCCGTCGCGGTCCATGCTGGTGAGCAGGATTTCGCCCGCGCCATAGGCGGCCATGCGGCGCGCCCAGGCCACGGCGTCCAGCCCGGTGGCCTTGCGCCCGCCGTGCGTGAAGACTTCCCAGCGGGCCGGTTCGCCCGCTGCCGACACGCGCCGCGCGTCGATGGCGACCACTACGCATTGCGAGCCGTGGTAGTCGGACGCGGCACGAACCA
This sequence comes from uncultured Achromobacter sp., assembly GCA_913775005.1. Taxonomy (GTDB): domain Bacteria; phylum Pseudomonadota; class Gammaproteobacteria; order Burkholderiales; family Burkholderiaceae_B; genus Achromobacter. Next base: position 14,630 of record CAJYKY010000092.1, on the reverse strand, counting down.
GTTCCGGGTTGGCCACGGCGGCGCTGTTGATGCTGATCTTGTCGGCGCCGGCATTCAACAGGCGCTGGATGTCGGACACCTGGCGCACGCCGCCGCCCACCGTCAGCGGGATAAAAACCTGCGACGCCACCTGCTCGATGATGGGCAGGATCAGATCGCGGCCATCGCTGGTGGCGGTGATGTCCAGAAAGGTGAGCTCGTCAGCGCCCTGCTCGTTGTAGCGGCGCGCGATCTCGACCGGATCGCCGGCATCAAGCAGGTTGACGAAGTTCACGCCTTTGACGACGCGGCCTGCGGTGACGTCAAGGCACGGAATGATGCGGCGGGTCAGCGCGCTCTGAGCGGGCGCGCCGGCCCCGGGGGTGCTGCTGGAGGTGGTCATTTTGCCAATTCGTCGGCGCGAGCCTGGGCTGCCTGGAAGTCGAGCGTGCCTTCATAGATGCTGCGGCCCAGAATGGCGCCTTCAACGCCCTCTTCTTCGACGGCGCACAGGGCTTCGATGTCCTGGATGCCGGCGATGCCGCCCGAGGCGTACACGGGGATGCGCACGTGCTGGGCCAGGCGGACCGTGGCTTCGACGTTGACGCCCGACAGCATGCCGTCACGGCCGATGTCGGTGTAGATGATGGCTTCGCAGCCGTAGTCTTCGAACTTCTTGGCCAGATCCAGCACGTCGTGGCGGGTCAGCTTGCTCCAGCCGTCGGTGGCGATCTTGCCATCGCGTGCGTCCAGGCCGACGATGATCTGGCCGGGGAACGCGCCGCAGGCGTCTTGCAGGAAGCCCGGGTTCTTGACGGCGGCGGTGCCGATGATGACGTACGAGATGCCGGCGTCAAGGTAGCGTTCGATGGTGTCGAGGTCGCGAATACCGCCGCCGATCTGCACGGGGATGTCGTCGCCAACGGCGTCCAGGATGGCCTTGATGGGCGCTTCGTTCTTCGGTTTACCAGCGACGGCGCCGTTCAGGTCAACCAGATGCAGGCGGCGGGCGCCTTGGTCGAGCCAGCGGGTGGCCATGGAGGCGGGGTCTTCGGAGAACACCGTTGCATCGTCCAGGTCACCCTGGCGCAGGCGCACGCAGCGCCCGTCTTTGAGATCGATGGCGGGGATCAGCAGCATGGTTGGCAGCAAAAAAGAAAGAGGGGTTGAATGGGCTGGAGCACGTGGGCGGGTGGCCTACGGCTGCCAGTCTACAAAATTGCGATACAGGCGCAAACCGTGCTCGGCGCTCTTTTCGGGGTGGAACTGCACCGCGAAAATGTTAGCTGCCGCCACTGCGCAGGTAAAGGCGACGCCATAATCGGTTTCACCAACAACAAGGCCGGAATCATCCGGGTCGGCGTAATAACTATGGACGAAATAGAAATGCGTGTCGTCCGGAATGCCGTCCCAGATAGGATGAGAGCGCGTCTGGCGCACTTTGTTCCATCCCATGTGCGGCACTTTCAGGCGTTCGGGACGCGTGTCGGCCAAGCCCGCTGCGCCGGTGTCGGCCAGGCAGGCTTCGTCATCGGCGGGGATCAGGTCGGCAAAGCGGGGGCCGGCGAAACGGCGCACGACGCCAGGGAACAGGCCCAGGCACGACGTGCCGCCTTCTTCGCTGGAATCGAACAGCATCTGTTCGCCCACGCACACGCCCAACAGCGGCTTGCTGCGGGCGGCGCGCACGACGGCTTCGCGCAGGCCGGATTCATTCAAGGTGCGCATGCAGTCCGCCATGGCGCCCTGGCCCGGAAACACCACGCGGTCGGCCGCGTCGATGTCCTGGGGGCGGTTGCAGATACGGATATCCGCATCGGGGGCGGCGAACGTCAGAGCGCGTGCGACGGAGTGGAAATTGCCCATTCCGTAGTCGACGATGGCGATAGTGGTCACTTCTTTCTGCCTGGTGCGAAGGGATATGCGGTCGGGACGACGCGCAACGTTACAGCACGCCCTTGGTCGAGGGCACGACATCGCCCATGCGGGGGTCGACTTCCATGGCCATGCGCAGCGCGCGGCCACAGGCCTTGAACACGGTTTCGGCCTGATGGTGGGCGTTGAAACCGCGCAGGTTGTCGATGTGCAGCGTGATGAGCGCGTGGTTGACCAGGCCCTGAAAGAATTCACGGGTCAGGTCGACGTCGAAGTTGCCGATGTGCGCGCGCGTGAACGGGATGTGATATTCCAGGCCCGGACGGCCCGAGAAGTCCACCACCACGCGCGACAGGGCTTCGTCCAGCGGCACGTAAGCGTGGCCGTAGCGGCGCAGGCCGGCCTTGGTGCCGACTGCCTTGGCAATCGCCATACCCAGCGTGATGCCCACGTCTTCCACCGTGTGATGCGCATCGATGTGCAGATCGCCCTCGGCCTTGATGTCCAGGTCGATCAGGCCATGGCGCGCGATCTGGTCCAGCATGTGGTCCAGAAAGGGCACGCCCGTGTCGATCGTCTGCTTGCCGGTGCCGTCAATGTTGATGGCCACGCGGATGCGGGTTTCGTTGGTGTTGCGGGTGATTTCTGCGGTACGCATGTTAAGCACTCAAGATCTCTTGCAGGGCAGCCAGCAAGGCGGCGTTCTCGGCCGGGGCGCCCACCGAAATGCGCAGGCAGTTCGCCAGTAGCGGATGGGCGTTGGAGAAGTTACGAATCAATATTTTGCGCGTTTTCAGCGCAAGATGCACGGCGTTGCCGTCCAGCTTGCCGGAAAAGCGGGCCAGGACGAAGTTGCCGGCGGAAGGGAATACCCGGACGCCGGGCAAGGCGGCCAGTGCGGCGGCCAGCGGTTCGCGGTCGGCGCGCAGGCGCGCGGCCTGCTCGTCCAGCACGGCCTTGTGGCGCAGCACCGTCAGCAACGTGGCCTGGGTCAGCACGTCCAGGTTGTAGGGCGGGCGCACTTTGTTCAGCTCGGCGATCCAGTCGGGATGCCCGGCCAGATACCCGAAACGCAAGCCCGCCAGGCCAATTTTGGACACCGTGCGCATGACGACCACGTTGGGCGCGTCCAGCACTTCCGGCATCCAGCTGCGGCTGGCGAACGGCTGGTAGGCCTCGTCCAGCACCACCAGGCCGGGGGCGGCAGCGATGATCGCCGCCACGTCCTCGTCAGACCACAGGCCGCCGGTGGGGTTGTTGGGCACGGCCAGGAACACGACCTTGGGCTGGTGTTCGCGGATGGCGGCCAGCATGGCCGGCAGGTCCAGCGTCAAATCTTCGGTGAGCGGCACGCCGACAAAGCGCGCGTGGTCAAAGCGGGCCGCCATGTCGAAGTAGACGAACGACGGCCACGGCGACATCACCACATCACCCGGGTTGCAGCAGGCCTGCACGATGATGTGGATGAGTTCGTCCGAGCCATTGCCAAACAACACGTCGGCCGCATCCGGCACGCCGAAGCTGGTCTTGACCGCCTGCTCCAGCGCGGACAGGTCTGCGGCGGGATAGCGGTTCAGCGCGGTGTCGCGCAAGGTGCGCGCGATGTCGTCACGCACCGCCTCGGGCAGTTCGTACGGGCACTCCATCGCGTCCAGCTTGATGCAGCCGTCCGCATGCGCAACCGGGTAGGCGGCCAGCTCGCGGATGTCCGCGCGCACGGTGCCTGCGATGCGGCCAGCGACGGTTGCCGCCGGGGCCGCGCTCATGGCTTGTCGATCCGGTACTGGGCGCTGGCGGCGTGCGCTTGCAGGCCCTCGCCCAATGCCAGTTCGGCAGCGATGCGGCCCAGCGTCTGCGCGCCCGCGTGGGACACCTGGATCAGGCTGGAACGCTTTTGGAAGTCGTATACGCCCAGCGGCGACGAGAAGCGCGCCGTGCGGGACGTGGGCAGCACGTGGTTCGGGCCGGCACAGTAGTCACCCAGCGATTCCGAGCTGAAACGGCCCATGAAGATGGCGCCGGCATGGCGGATCTTGGCGGTCCAGATTTCGGGTTGCTCGGTGGAAATCTCCAAGTGTTCCGGCGCGATGTCGTTGGCGATTTCGCAGGCTTCTTCCAGGCTTTGCACATGGATCAGCGCGCCGCGGTTCGCCAGGCTGACGCGCAGGATGTCGGCGCGCGGCATCGTGGGCAACAGGCGCGCGATGGCGGCTTCGACTTCGTCGATGAACGCAGCGTCCGGGCACAGCAGGATGGATTGCGCCAGTTCGTCGTGCTCGGCCTGCGAGAACAGGTCCATGGCGATCCAGTCGGCCGGCGTCTTGCCGTCGCAGATGACCAGGATTTCGCTGGGGCCGGCGATCATGTCGATGCCCACCACGCCGAACACGCGGCGCTTGGCGGCGGCCACATAGGCGTTGCCCGGGCCGACGATCTTGTCCACGGCAGGCACGGTGTCCGTGCCGTAAGCCAGCGCACCCACGGCCTGCGCGCCGCCGATGGCGAACACGCGGTCCACGCCGCCGATGGCGGCAGCCGCCAGCACGATGGGGTTGCGCACGCCGTCGGGCGTGGGCGTGACCATGATCAGTTCCGGCACGCCCGCGACCTTGGCGGGAATGGCGTTCATCAGCACCGAGGACGGATACGCGGCCTTGCCGCCCGGCACGTACAGGCCCACGCGGTCCAGCGGCGTGACCTGCTGGCCCAGCAAGGTGCCTTCGGCGTCGGTGTACGTCCAGGTTTCGGCGCGCTGGCGCTCGTGGTAGCTGCGCACGCGGTCGGCGGCGGCTTCCAGCGCGTTGCGCGTCGCGGCCGGCAAGGTGGCCAGCGCGGCCTGCCAATCGGCCTTCGGGATTTCAAGCGTGGCGGCCGACGCATGCGGCATGCGATCGAAGCGCTGCGTGTATTCCACCAGCGCGGCGTCGCCACGGGTGCGCACGTCGGCCAGAATGCCGGCCGCAGCGCGGTCGATGGACTCGTCCTCGGTGGCTTCGAAGGCCAGCAGCTTGGACAGGGCGGATTTGAATCCGGGATCGCGGGAGTCGAGACGATTGATCAGTGCCATGGCGTCATGGGGCAAAGCGGAAGGCGGCCGCCGCAAGCTTGCGGCGGGCGGAAGTCAGACGTTGCGGGAGGCGGCTCTTTCGAAGGCGTCCAGCAGCGGTTGCAGGCGGGCGCCGCGGGTCTTCAAGGCGGCCTGGTTGACGATCAGGCGCGACGAGATCGGCATGACGTCTTCCACTGCAACCAGGTCATTGGCGCGCAACGTGCCGCCGGTGGAAACCAGATCCACGATGCAGTCGGCCAGGCCCACGAGCGGCGCCAATTCCATCGAACCATACAGCTTGATGATGTCGACGTACACACCCTTGGCCGCAAAGTGTTCACGGGCTGAGTGCACGTATTTGGTGGCTACGCGCAGGCGCGCGCCCTGGTGCACGGCGCCTTCGTAGTCAAAGCCGTTGCGCACGGCCACGGCCAGACGGCACTTGGCGATGTTCAGGTCGATGGGCTGATACAGGCCGCCGGGCTGTTCCTTGGCGTGTTCGATCAGCACGTCTTTGCCTGCGATGCCCAGGTCGGCCGCCCCGTACTGCACGTAGGTGGGGACGTCGGAGGCGCGCACGATGATCAGGCGCAGGCCAGGGTCGCTGGTCGGCAGGATCAGTTTGCGCGAGCTTTCGGGGCTCTCGGTCACTTCGATGCCGGCTTCGGCCAGCAACGGCATGGTTTCTTCAAAAATCCGACCCTTGGACAGGGCCAGGGTCAGGGGCTTCGTTGTGGCATCGTTCATGCCTGTTCCTTGCCGGTAACGCGTTGGATGTTCGCGCCCAAGGCGCGCAGTTTGACTTCCATCTGGTCGTAACCACGATCCAGGTGGTAGATGCGGTCGATCAGCGTATCGCCATCGGCGGCCAGGCCGGCGATGACGAGGCTGGCCGAGGCCCGCAGGTCGGTGGCCATGACAGCGGCGCCCGACAATTGTTTGACGCCGCGCACGACGGCGGTGTGGCCGTCGATGTCGATCTGCGCGCCCATGCGGCGCAGTTCCTGCACGTGCATGTAGCGGTTTTCGAAGATGGTTTCGACGATGACCGCCGTGCCGTCGGCCACCGCGTTCAGCGCCATCACCTGCGCCTGCATGTCGGTGGCGAAGCCGGGGTATTCGTGCGTGCGCAGGCCCACGGCCTGAGGGCGCTTGGACATGGCGCCGCGGATCCAGTCAGGGCCGGTCTCGATCTGCACGCCGGCTTCAACCAGCTTGTCGAGCGTGGCGCCCAGGATGGCGGGGTCAGTGTTCTTGAGCAGGATGTCGCCGCCGGCCGCGCCGACGGCGCACAGGAAGGTGCCGGCTTCGATGCGGTCGGAAATCACGCGGTGTTCGGCGCCGTGCAGGCGTTCTACGCCGTCGATCACGATGCGGTCGGTGCCATGGCCCTGGATGCGCGCGCCCATCTTGATGAGCAGTTCGGCCAGGTCCACCACTTCGGGTTCGCGGGCGGCGTTTTCCAGCACGGTCTGACCATCGGCCAGCACGGCGGCCATCAGCAGGTTCTCGGTGCCGGTGACGGTGACCATGTCGGTGCGGATCGACGCGCCCTTCAGGCGCTTGGCGCGCGCCACCACGAAGCCGTGCTCGATGCTGATGTCGGCGCCCAGCGCGGCCAGGCCCTTGATGTGCTGGTCCACCGGCCGCTGGCCGATGGTGCAGCCGCCAGGCAGGCTGACGCGGGCTTCGCCGTAGCGGGCCAGCAAGGGGCCCAGCACCAGGATCGATGCGCGCATCGTCTTGACGAGGTCGTACGGCGCTTCCAGGTTGTCGACCCGGTCGGCCTGCAACATGACCACGCCGTCAGAACCGCGCTCGGCGCGCACGCCCATGCGGCCCAGCAGGCGCAGCATGGTGGCGGTGTCGTTCAGGTGCGGCACATTGGCCAGCGTCAGCACATCGGCGGTCAGCAGGCTGGCGCACAGGATCGGCAGCGCCGAGTTCTTGGCGCCGGAAATCGAGATTTCGCCGTGCAGGGGAACGCCGCCGGTGATGCGGAGCTTGTCCATCACTTGCCTGCTTGCTGGTATTCGTCCGGAGTCAGCGTGCGCATGGACAATGCATGGATTTCGGCCTTCATGCGGTCGCCCAGTGCGGCGTAGACCAGTTGATGGCGCTGGATCAGGCGCTTGCCTTCAAAGGCGGCGCTGACGATCACGGCGTCGAAATGCGAGCCGTCGCCTTGCACGTCAAGATGTTCACAGGACAGGCCGTCCGCAATGTATTGGCGGACTTGCGCGGGAGTGGGAAGCATGGACGTCAGTTCCTGAGTTTGTAGCCGCTGGCCAGAAGCCGCAGCGCATAAAGCGAGAGCGCCACGAATACCCCCGTCACGACCGCCAGGCTGCGCCACGGCGAGACGTCCGACACCGAGAAGAATCCGTAGCGGAAGCCGTCGATGGCGTAGAAGATGGGGTTCCAGTGGGACACGGCCTGCCAGAAAGGCGGCAAGGTGTGGATGGAATAGAACACGCCGGACAGGAAGGTCGCGGGCATGATCAGGAAGTTCTGGAAGGCGGCCAGCTGGTCGAATTTTTCAGACCACAGGCCTGCCACCACGCCCAGCACGGCCATGATGCCGCAGGACAGCACCGCGAAGACCAGCAGCCAGAGCGGATGGGCCGGCACCAGCGATACGAAGCCCAGCGCGACGAACCAGACGAACACACCGACCGTCAGGCCTCGCACGACGGCCGCCAGCACGAAGGCGCCGAAGATGTCGCGATGCGACAGCGGCGGCAGCAGCATGAAGACGAGATTGCCCGTGATGCGGCTTTGGATCAGCGACGAGGACGGGTTGGCAAACGCGTTCTGCAACATGCTCATCATCATGAGCCCGGGGATCAGGAACGCGGTGTACGGCACAGTGCCGTAGACCATCAGGCGCCCTTCCAGCACATGCGCGAACACCAGCAGGTACAGCAGCGCCGTGATGACGGGCGCGGCGATGGTCTGGAAACCCACCTTCCAGAAGCGCAGCAATTCCTTGCGCAGCAGGGTCGGAAAGCCGGAACCTGCATCCAGGCGGGGCTGCACCAGCGGCTGGCTGGTGGTCGCGGTGGGGGGCGTCATGACGAAATCTCTTCAGGTTGCAGGGCGGGCGCGGCGGGCTCGTCGCCCTGGTGCATGATGCGCACGAACGCGTCTTCGAGGTCCACGCCGCCCACGCGCGCCATCAGCGCCTGCGTGGTGTCCAGCGCCACCACGCGGCCGCGCTTGAGCATGGCGATGCGGCCGCACAGGGCTTCCGCTTCTTCCAGGTAGTGCGTGGTCAGCATGATGGTGTGGCCGGCCTTGTTCAGCCGCGAAATGAATTCCCACAGCGTGCGGCGCAAGTCGACGTCAACGCCCGCCGTGGGTTCGTCCAGCACGATCACGGGGGGGCGGTGCACCAGCGCCTGCGCCACCAGCACGCGGCGTTTCATGCCGCCGGACAGCGCGCGCATGTTGTTGTTGGCCTTGTCGGCCAGGCCCAGATTGAACAGGATCTCGTCGATCCAGTCGTCGTTGTTGCGCAGGCCGAAGTAGCCCGACTGGATGCGCAGCGTTTCGCGCACCGTGAAAAACGGGTCGTAGACCAGCTCTTGCGGCACCACGCCCAGCGCGCGCCGCGCCGACTTGTAGTCGGACACGACGTCGTAACCACAGACGCTGGCGCGGCCCGAGGTGGCGTGTGCCAAGCCGGCAAGAATGGAGATCAGCGTGGTTTTGCCCGCGCCGTTAGGGCCGAGCAGGCCGAAGAATTCGCCGTGCTCGATGTTCAGGCTGACGTTGTCCAGTGCCTGGAAGCCGGCTGCGGGCGTGCGCCCAAGCAGCTTCTGCCAGCCGCGCTGACGCGGCGAGTAGATTTTTGAGACGTTTTCAAGACTGACGGCTGACATGACGGCGGGGTGGGTGCCCGAAAAAGAGCGAATTGATCATTATATAAGCGCGCCATGACGGCAAGCGCCGATGGCCCCTGGGGGCGTGGGGACGTACATGGTTATGTGTCCCCGAAATAATCGGCCCGGCGGACCGATAACGGCGCGCCGGGCCTTTGGCAGCCTTAGCCGCTGGCTTACTGATTGCGCTGGTTCAGCGCCTTGATTAAGCCATCGATGCCGTTCTGGTTGATCTGCTGCGCGAACTGGTTGCGGTAGTTCTCGATCAGCCAGATGCCTTCGACGTTCATGTCGTAGATCTTCCAGCCCTTGGGCGTCTTTTCCAGGCGGTAGTCCACGCCCGTGGGCTGGCCGTTGGCCTGGCTGATCAGCGTGCGCACCACGACGTCATCAGCCTTGGGGTCGCCACGGAACGGCAGCGCCGTAACCGTGGTGCTGGGCGTGACGCGCGTCAGCGCGCCGCTGTACGTGCGTACCAGCGTGCCACGGAAGGCATCGGCCAGCGCGGTTCTCTGCTGCTCGGAGGCCTGGCGCCAGAAGCGGCCCGCGGCCAGGCGCGTCGTCTTTTGGAAGTTGACGTACGGCAGGATGTGCTGGTTGACCACTTCATTGATGCGCGCGGTATTGCCCGCCTTGACAGCGCCATCGGCCTTGAGCACGTCCAGCGCTTCGTTGGCGGTCGCCAGTACGAACTTGTCCGGCGGGCCGTTGGGGTCGGGTTGGGCCTGCACGGCGCTGGCGGCGGCAAGGCCAAGCAGGCCTGCGAAAGTCAGGCGCTGCAACAGGGAAACAAAAGCAAATCGCATCAAATCTCCTTACTGTACTGATGGGAGCGAAGCCTACAGCTTACTTGGTTGCCGGAACCGGGGCGGCTGCGCCCTTGGCGGCGGCAGGGGCATCGTCCTCGTCGTCTTCGTAATTGGGCAGCGAACCTTCGTCGTCGACGCGGTGGCCCAGGACCATGGCGTTGCGGCGTTGCAGGTAGGCATCGCGGATGAAGCTGTACGGATCCAGCGCAACGCGGTCGATCGTGTCGGTGGCGCTCAGCAGGCTGGCGCGCGTGTCCACGACACGCAGGCCCCACAGCGAGTTGCGCAGGCGCACGTTGTCGATGGAATCGACGCCCATGTAGCCGTAGGTGGTGCCGGCGATGTCGCCCGCCAGGCCTACGCCGTCGCGCACGCTGGACGAACCGAAGAACGGCAGCACCAGGTACGGACCCTGGCTGAAGCCCCACACGCCCAGCGTCGTGCCGAAGTCGTTCGGGATCTTGCGTGCGCCGTTGGCCGAGGCGACGTCAAAGCAGCCGCCCACGCCCATGGTGGTGTTGAACAGGAAACGGCCCAGCGTGTTCACGAAGTCGTGGCCACGGCCTTGCAGGAAGCTGTTCGTGCCGGACCACAGGTCGCCGACGTTGCTGAAGATGTTGTGCACGCAGCTGCGCACCGGCTGCGGCGTGACGAAGGTGTAGGCCTGGGCGACGGGCTTGAACACCGCGCGGTCGACCGTGTCGTTGAATTTGTAGACGCCCCGGTTGAAGCCTTCCCAGGGGTCGCGCGGGTCCGGGTTCTGCGGCGCTGCGCAGCCGGCCATCAGGGCGCCCGCCGCCGCAATGGTGGCAATACGGGAAAGTGCGTTCTTATTCATGATCAGGAGATCCCTATCAACGATTCTTATGATATTGCGTCGAAGAAGCCGCGCCTGTTAGCGCGTGCTTCACATCGTCTTCAATTTGGCGCTTTTGGGGCGGGTTCCGACCCGGAGGAGGCTCCCTGCTTTTCCGCCGAGCCATACAGGAACTGGCTGATCAGCTGTTCAAGCACAACCGCGCTCTGTGTATAGCGGATTTTGCCGCCGTCGGCAAAGTTCTCTTCCTCGCTGCCGGCCGTCAGCCCCAGGTACTGTTCACCCAGCAAACCCGACGTGAGGATCGAGGCCGAGGTGTCCTTGGGGAATTGGTAGGCTTTTTCCAGATTCACCGACACGACCGCCTGGAAGGTCTTGTCGTCGAAGGTGATGCTGGACACGCGGCCCACCACGACGCCGGCGCTTTTGACGGCCGCACGCGGCTTGAGGCCGCCTACATTATCGAAGTTGGCCGATAAGGTATAGGTCGGGGCGAAGGAAAAAGTGCTGAGGTTGCCGGCCCGCAACGCCAGGAAACCCAGCGCAACCGCGCCCAGCAGTACAAACAGGCCTACCCAGAAGTCGGTTTTTTCGCGTGACATGATTGATCCGTTTCAATTTCCAAACATCAAGGCGGTGAGCAGGAAGTCCAGCCCAAGCACCGCCAGGGAACCCACGACCACCGTGCGCGTGGTGGCGCGCGCCACGCCTTCGGGGGTGGGCTTGGCCTGCCAGCCTTCATAAAGCGCGACCAGCGTCACGGTGACGCCGAACACCACGCTCTTGATGACGCCGTTGGCCACATCGTTCCAGACATCTACGCCGCTTTGCATCTGCGACCAGAAGGCGCCCGCGTCCACGCCGATCATCAGCACGCCGACCACCCAGCCGCCCAGGACGCCCACCATCGAGAACACCGCGGCCAGGATCGGCATGGCGATGATGCCGCCCCACAGGCGCGGCACCAGCACGCGGCGAATGGGGTCCACCGCCATGACTTCCATGGCCGACAGCTGCTCGCCTGCTTTCATCAGGCCGATTTCGGCGGTCAATGAGGTGCCGGCGCGGCCAGCGAACAGCAGCGCTGTCACCACAGGCCCCAGTTCGCGCACCAGCGACAGCGCCACCAGCAGGCCCAGCGCCTCTTCGGAACCGTAGCGGTTCAGCGTGTAGTAGCCCTGCAAGCCCAGCACGAAGCCGACGAACATGCCGGACACGGCGATGATCAGCAGCGAGTAGTTGCCAATGAAATGCACCTGCTGCGACACCAGCCGGGGACGCGAGAACACGATGCCGCTGCGCGCCAGCATGCCGCCAAAGAACCGGGTGAAGTACCCGATGCCGGAGATCTGCTTGCGCACCCAGCCGCCCAGCGCGCTCACGGCGTTGTTGGATCCGCTCATGATTTGCGCCCTTTCTGTTCGGAAAGCCACTTGGTGAAAGCGGGCGTTTCGGGGTACTGGAACGCGACCGGGCCGTCGGGTTCGCCTTTCAGGAATTGCTGCACGTACGGATCCTGCGACTCGGACAGCGTCTGCGGGGTGCCGGCAGCGGCCAGCTTGCCCTGCCCCACCAGGTACACCTGGTCGGCAATGGCGAAGGATTCCTGCACGTCATGGGTGATCAGCACCGACGCGCAGCCCAGCCGGTCAGCCAGGTTGCGGATCAAATTGGCGGTGATGCCCAGCGAAATCGGGTCGAGTCCGGCAAAGGGCTCGTCGTACAGGATGAGTTCGGGTTCCAGCACCACGGCGCGGGCCAGGGCCACGCGGCGCGCCATGCCGCCGGAAATTTCGGACACCTTCAGGTGCGCGGCGGCGCGCAGGCCCACGGCGTCGAGTTTGTCCAGCACGCGGTCAGTGACCTCGGCTTCGGACAGCGCCGTATGCTCGCGCAGCGGAAACGCCACGTTCTCGAAAACGTTCAAGTCGGTGAATAGCGCGCCCTGCTGGAACAGCACGCCCATGCGCTTGCGCAGCGCCTGCAATTCGGCGCGGGAGGCTTGGGCGATATCCTGGCCAAATGCCAGAACCTGGCCCTTCTGGGCAACGAGCTGGCCGGTAGCGGCGCGCAGCAGCGTGGTCTTGCCCGAGCCGGAGCCGCCCATGATGGCGACGACCTGGCCGGCGCGCACGTCCATGGAAATATCACGCAACACGGTGAAGTCACCGTAGCCAAGCGCCACACCGTCCAGGCGCAGGGCGAATTCCGGGGTGCTGCTTGATTGAGCGGGCATGGGCAACGAAAGGGTGTTTCGGTGGCGGAGCTTGGCCTGTTGCCTTGCAGGCACGCCAGACGGAAATCCGAGGCGGCGCGGGTCAGGCAGGCGGCGGCGCGAAGCGCCCGGTTACTCAGGTGCCGGGGCCAAGGCGGACTCCGGCTCCCAGCGGCGAGGCGCCATTGTAGCCCGATGACCTGTAATCACAACGCGGGGCTTCGCTGGTGGAACAGTGTTTTCGGTATCAGGGACAATCCGCCACGAACCGTTACGCCCGGCACGGTCGCGGCCCCGGGTCCAGCGCCGACTATCGGCGGGTACGCGCGGCCTCGGTTTCGCGGGCAAGGCGCTGGACGAGGTCGGCGGTGGATTCGCGCCGGGCCAGCGGGGCGGCCTGGCCTGCCCATAGCGACAGCATATTGATATTGCCGGCCTTGCCGCCTGCCGTGCGCATCGGACGCGTTAATGCATTTTGCAGCGGGTAAGGCAGGATATCGGCGGCGATAGCGTCAGCATCGCGCATGAAGGCGTTCAAGATGCCTCGGGCCGGCCGCCCGGAAAAGGCCCGCGTGACGCGGGATTGCTCGGCGCGCGAGGCCGGCAGCACTGCCTTGTAGGCGTCGCTGATGCCGGATTCGTCAGTCGTCAAAAAGGCTGTCCCCATTTGCGCCACGTCTGCGCCCAAGGCCAGCGCGGCGGCGATGCCCCGGCCGTCCATGATGCCGCCCGAGGCGATCACCGGAATTGACACGGCATCCGCCACCTGCGGCACCAGCGCCATGGTGCCGATCAGCGATTGCTCGAAATCGTCCAGGAACGTGCCGCGATGCCCGCCCGCCTCGGCGCCTTGCGCCACGATGGCATCCACGCCGTCCTGCTCCAGCGCCACCGCTTCGCGCACGGTCGTGGCCGTGCCCACTGTCAGGATGCCCAGTTCCCGGCAGCGCGCCAGGACCTCGGGCGCGATACGGCCGAAAGTGAAGCTGAACACCGCCGGGCGCAGGCGCAGGATGGCGTCGATCTGGCCGGGCAGCGGATCCGCTTGCGGGCCGGGCATGGCAGGGGCCGGCAGGCCCAGCTGTTCGTGATAGCGCGCCATCAGAGCCAGCATCCTGCCGGCATCGCCTTGCATCGGCTGGTCCGGCACGCTGGCGAACAGGTTGATGGCGAACGGCCGCGTGGTCCGGGCGCGGATGCCGTCCACGGCGGCGTCAATTTGCTCGGGGCTCATGTAAGCCGCCCCAAGGGATCCCAGGACCCCCGCCTTCGATGCTTCCGACACCAGTTCCACCGTCGTCGCGCCGCCCGCCATGGGCGCCTGGATGATGGGGTGGTCCAGCTTCAGCAGATCAAGCAAACGGGTGGCCATGGGAAGACTCCTTGAGGGTTATTGAAGCTGGATGTTTCCAGCCTTGATCACGTGGGCCCACTTGTCGGTTTCGCTCTTGATGAAGGCCGCGAATTCCTCCGGTGTGCCGCCGCCCGCCTGGCTGCCGGTGTCGGCAATCGCCTTGACCACATCCGGTTCCTTCAGGATGCGATTGAACTCGGCGTTCAGGCGCGCGATGATCGGCGCGGGCGTGCCGGCGGGGGCGACGATGCCCTGCCAGTTATAGGATTCGAAACCGGGCAAGCCGGATTCCGCCATCGTGGGCACGTCCGGCAGCACGGCCAGGCGCTTGGCCGAGGTCACTGCAATCGGGTGGATCTTGGCGCCCTGGATGGCCGGCAGCGCGGAATAGCCCATCTCGAACATCATCGAAATATGGCCGCCCATCAGGTCGGTAGCGGCCAGGCTGCCGCCCTTGTACGGCACATGGACGATATCGATCTTGGCCTGTTCGCGGAACATTTCGCCCGACAGATGGTGCGCACCGCCTACGCCGGACGAGCCGAACGACAGCTTGCTGGGTTCTTTCTTGGCCAGCGCGATCAGGTCGGCCAGCGTCTTGACCGGCAGTTCGTTGTTCACGCTCAGGACCAGGGGGCTGTTTTCGAT
>CAJYKY010000091.1 GCA_913775005.1 uncultured Achromobacter sp. | reverse complement strand
ACAGGATCAGGGCGGATACGAGGGTCTTCATGGTGAAACTCCAATTAAGTATGTGATGCGATGAATGGTGTGTACGGCTTACTATCTATGTGTAGATAGACAAACAGATAAATAAAAAAGCGGTGTTGCTGTTTTCCGGCTTCGGCGCCGCGCTTCGTTTTGTGTGCTGCGTCGATGGATGAATCTTACCTACTACTAGATAGATAGCGCAAGCCGGTTTTGTGAAACCAAATATTTCATAGCGCAAATGCTCGGGTTTCTTCACCAGGCCCGCGGCGACACGCCATAGCGCGCCTTGAAGATCTTGCTGAAGTGGCTAAGGCTGGAAATGCCCACCTCACCCGCCACCTGCGTCACGCTCATGCCGGCTTGCAGGAATTCCGAGGCGCGGGCCAGCCGCAAGTCGCTCAGATATCCATGTACCGACCGGCCCACGTTTTCACGCATCAGTTGCTGCAAACGCTTTTCCGACAGCCCCACTTCACGCGCCAGCAGGCCCGGCGGCCAGTGTTCGGCGTAGCGCGCTTGCAGCAGCCCGCAAGCGCGGTGCAAGCGCTGGCGCTCCTGCGCCGCGCCGGCGGTCAGCGCGTTCGGCAACGACAGCAGTTGCACAAACGCCGACAGCATCTCCAACGCTTTGGCGCGATACCAGAGGCGGCGCGCCTCAGGCGCTGCCGGGGCGTCCCGGACCAGGCTGTCTGCCAATGCCAGCAGGCTTGCGGGTGCGTCCAACGACGCGACCAATGACCCAAGCGCTGGCACGCTGACATCGTGGCGAAACCGCTGACGCAGCAAGGTCACAGGCCCCGCGTCACCGGCGCGCACAAGGGCCTCGGGCGTGTAGCGGATGTCCACCATCCGCACCCTGCGATTGGCGGGCAGATGCGTGGACCATCTAGAAGGCTGTTCGTGATTGAAAAGCAGCGCGGCGCCTGCGGCCACCTTCAGCGGCTGGCCACCGTCCAGCGCCAGGGTCGCCTCGCCTTCCAGCCAGACCTGCATGCCAAACACCGGCGCTCCCGGCGCAGGAATCGTCAACGCGCGCGGCGCGCTGCCATCCAGCACCACCAGGCTCACGCCGTCGTCCACGCGCAACACGCATTCGATGACGTCCTCCCACTCTTGCGTAGCGGGCACCGTCGGCAGCGTGCCGCGCCACCATTCGTGCGACAGGGCAGACGGCATCAGCGGCGCAGCCTGCGGGGCGACGCAGGACGCGGCGTCAGAGGTGAGCGAAGCAATGGAATCCGCAACGGCGCTGGCGGGCATAAAGGCGGGGGATAAGCAGGCGCGCCGGTAAACCGGCGCGCAAAAAATGGGGCGGCAGCAAAATCGTCAATCAGCGCCGAAAAAACGTCAGACAGGCGCCACGACTTCTGGAATCATGCCGACGCACAGAAATGATTCTTGTTAATTATAGTGACCCAGGGGTAATACCGTGTCCTTTTCCGTCAAGCCGCTGCCATTGGCGCTGTTGGCAGCCCTTGCCGCGTCGGTCCCCGCCGCCGCGCAGACCGTCTCAAACACTTCCCCGGGCACTTCCGCGGGCGCTGGCGTAACCACATTGAGTCCCGTCGTGGTGCAAGGCGCGCGCGACGCTTCCGCCGTGTCTGGCGCTGACTACGTCTCGACCCGCAGCCGTTCGGCCACCAAGTCCGACACGGACCTCATCGACACGCCGCAAACCATCAACGTCATCACCCGCAACGAGATGGACCAGCGCGGCGTGACCTCCATCGCCCAGGCGGTGCGCTACACGCCTGGCGTGTTCGCGCAATACGGCGACAGCGACGTGCGCTACGACTGGCTGACCGTGCGCGGCTTTACGCCCACGCGCTATCTGGACGGCCTGCTGCTGCCCTTCGGCGCGCGCGGCTATTCGCAGCCGCGCATCGACACCTACGGTCTGGAACGCGTGGAAATTCTGAAGGGGCCATCGTCGGGCATGTATGGCCAAAGCGCGCCCGGCGGTCTGGTGAACATGACCAGCAAGCGCCCCACCACCGAACCCTTCAATGAAGTCGTGTTGCAGGCCGGCAGCTTCAACCGCTATCAGGGTGCGTTCGATTTCTCGGGCCCGGCCGATGAAGACGGCAAGTTCCTGTACCGCCTGACCGGCACGCTGCGCGACAGCGACACGCAGTATCAACACGTGGACGATGAACGCCAATTCATCGCCCCCAGCTTCACGTGGCGTCCGTCGTCGGACACCAGCCTGAACCTCAGCGCGCAGTATCAGAAGATCACCAGCCACGGCGGCGGCGGCGCGCCCGTGCTGCCCGTGATCGGCACGCTGGAAAAGAGCGCCACCGCCGGCTACATCCCGCGTGACCGCTTCGTAGGCGAACCCGGCTATGACATCTTCACAAACGAACAGACCATGGTCGGCTACACGCTGGACCATCGCCTGAACGATACGTGGAGCCTGCGCCAAAGCGCCCGCTACACCAACGTCGACACCAACACCCGCCGCGTCCAGATCGGTGCGATGGTGTCCAACACGCAGGCCATCCGCTACGCGTGGGCCTTCCCGGAAACCTCGCACGCGTTCCAGATCGATAACCAGTTGAACGCCAAATTCAATGCCGGGCCGACTCGCCATGACGTCACGTTCGGCCTGGACTATCTGCGCGAAAAATCCCGCTACAACGAGAGCAGCCTTGGCCTGATGCTGCCGCCCGCAACGCCACTGTTCAATGTGTTCGACCCGGACTACGGCACGTCGGTGACGCGCCCGCCCACCGCCACGAAGATCAACATGTCGCGCAGCCAGTTGGGCGTGTATGCACAGGACCAGATCGAACTGGACCGCCTGCGCTTCACCTTCGCCGGCCGTTACGACTGGACCGACGGCACCACCCACAACGGCACGGCCGGCACCGGCGGCCAATGGAACTGGGTATCGCGCAAGGCCGACGCCGATCGCTTCACGGGCCGCGCCGGCGTGACCTACCGCTTTGACAATGGCTTGGCGCCGTACCTGAGCTATTCCACGTCGTTCCAGCCGATGACCGGCATCACGCGCGACGGCTCTGCACTCAAGCCCACCACGGGCGAACAATACGAAGCCGGCGTGAAGTTCCAGCCCGATGGCTACAACAGCTTCGTCACGCTATCCGCATTCCAGATCACGCAGAAAAACGTCAGCACACCTGACCCCGTCAACACCAGTTTTGTGGTGCAGACAGGCGAGGTCCAGGTCCAAGGCATCGAACTAGAAGGCAAGGCCAGCCTGGACAACGGGCTGGACCTGACGATGTCGTACGCGCTTAGCGATAGCGAGATCACCAAGACCAACACGGCCGCGCAACGCGGCAACCAGCTGATCTTCGTGCCGCGCCATCAGGCCGCGCTGTGGGCCGACTACACCCTGCGCAGCGGTCCGCTGCAAGGCGTGGGCCTGGGCGCAGGCGTCACATACCGGGGCGGCTTCTATGGCGACTTGAACAACCGCTATGCCATTCCCGCCGTCACGCTGGTGGATGCCGCCATCCGCTATGACCTCGCCCGCGTCAGCCCCTCGCTGGCCGGCGCGCAAGTCGCGTTGAACGTGTCCAACTTGTTCGACAAGCGCTACGTCGCCAACTGCCTGGGCACCGCCGTCAGCTGCTATTGGGGCGCCGAACGGACGGTGATGGCAACGCTGCGGTATCGCTGGTGATTCCGCAGCGCGGACCTACGCCGACAGCGTCTGCATGACGGCGTACAAGTCCGCCTTGCCTTCGAAACCGATGCCGGGCAAGTCCGGCATCGTGACGTAGCCGCCATCAACCTTCACGCCATCAGGAAAGCCGCCAAAGGGTTGGAACAAGTCCGGGTAGCTCTCGTTGCCGCCCAGCCCCAACCCCGCCGCGATGTTCAGCGACATCTGATGGCCGCCATGCGGAATGCACCGGCTGGCCGACCAGCCGTGCTGCTTCAGCATATCCAGCGTGCGCAGATACTCCACCAGCCCGTAGCTCAGCGCGCAATCGAATTGCAGCCAATCGCGGTCGGGACGCATGCCGCCATGGCGGATGAGGTTGCGCGCATCCTGCATTGAAAACAGGTTTTCGCCCGTTGCCATCGGGTTCGCATAATAGTTGCGCAAGGTGGCCTGCAACTCGTAATCCAGCGGGTCACCGGCCTCTTCGTACCAGAAGAGGTCGTACTGCGACAGCGCCTTGGCGTACTGAATCGCGGTGTCCAGATCGAAGCGGCCGTTCGCATCCACGGCAAGTTTCTGCCCGTCTTGCAGCACGCTCAGGATGGAATCGATGCGGCGCAAATCCTCGTCCAGCGATGCGCCCCCGATCTTCTTTTTCACCACCGTATAGCCACGGTCGATATAGCTGCGCATCTCGTCCTTGAGCTTGCCGTGGTCCTGCCCCGGGTAGTAATAGCCGCCCGCCGCATAGACGAACACGCGCCGATCCGGTTTGCCATTGCCATAGCGGTCCGCCAGCAGCTGGAACAACGGCTTGCCCTCGATCTTGGCCACCGCATCCCAGACCGCCATATCGATCGTGCCGATTGCGACGGAACGTTCACCATGGCCACCCGGCTTTTCGTTCTTGAACATCGCGTCCCAGATCTTGTGCGGGTCCAGATTCTTGCCCGTCGCATCCAAAAGCGATTCCGGATCCGCCTCCATGACGCGCGGAATGAAGCGCTCGCGCATCAGTTTGCCCTGGCCATACCGGCCATTCGAATTGAAGCCATAGCCCACCACGGGCTTGCCGTCGCGGATCACGTCGGTGATCACAGCGACCAGACTCAGCGTCATCCTGCTGAAGTCGATATAGGCGTTGCGGATGGGCGAGCTGATGGGCAGGGTCTGTTCGCGGATCTCGACGATTCTCATGGGGGTCTCCTGGCGCGCCGACGGAAGCGGCGTTTGATGATGAAGGGTTACGGGAACCAGAACCGCTAGCGTAGGAGCGAATTCCCCCACTAAGATTCACTTCTATTCATTTGATTATTCACTTTCAGTGAAAACCGACATCGCGTCCGAACTGGAATTCTTCATCCTGCTGGCCCGGCTTGGCAGCCTGTCTGCCGCTGCGCGCGAACTGGATCTGACGCCGCCCGCCGCCACCAAACGGCTGGCGTTGATGGAAAAGCGCCTGGGGGTGCGGCTGGTCAACCGAAGCACGCGCAGCATCAGCCTGACCAGCGAAGGCGAAACGTATCTGTCGCACGCGGTGAAAATTTTGGCCGACGTGCGCCACATGGAAGACGTGGTATCGCGCAGCGGCGCCACCCCGCGAGGCGTGCTGAAAGTCAACGCCACGCTGGGTTTTGGCCGCAGCACCATCGCCCCCATCGTGTCCGACTTCGCCAAACGGTATCCCTTGGTGCAGGTACAGCTTGAAGTCACCGACCGCCCCGTCGACCTGATCGAACGCGGCTTCGATCTGGCCATCCGCTTTGGCGAACTGCCCGACCAGCGCTTGAGCGCGCGGCGCATCATGTCCAATGGCCGCTACCTATGCGCGTCCCCGCGCTATCTGGACACGCACGGCACACCCGCCACACTGGCCGACCTGGCCGCGCATCGCTGCATCCTGCACACGCAAAACGACGAAGCCCACGGCGTCTGGCGCTTCACGCATCAGGGCGAAAGCACCGCCATCAAAGTCGACGGCGCGCTGGCCAGCAACGACGGCGACATCGTGCTGGGCTGGGCGCTGGACGGCCACGGCATCCTGATCCGCTCGCAATGGGATCTGGCCAAGTATCTGCAAAGCGGACGGCTACGCGTGGTACTGCCCGACTACACGCTGCCGTCGGCGGACCTGTTCGTCTATTACCCACAGCGGCGCAACCAAACGGCGCGGGCACGCGCGTTTATTGATTATCTGGTCGACGCCTTGCAGCGCGATTCCGGCCCATGAAAAAAGCCCCTCCAAGGAGGGGCTTCGATAGGCAGATGTGAGTCGACAGTGCGAACACACGCCACGTACTGCTCGGTGACTTAGAACGGAATATCGTCGTCCATATCCGCCAGGTTCGCGCCGCTGCTGGCGGGAGCCGCTGCCGGGGCCGGGCGTTGTTGCGGGGCCGGGCGCTGGGCCGGGGCGCGTTGTTGTTGCGGACGCGACGGGGCGTCGTCGTAGCCGCCGCCACCACCGTAGCTGCCGCCGCCGCCGCCGCCGTCTTCGCGGCCGCCCAGCATTTGCATCTGGTCAGCGACGACTTCGGTGCTGTAGCGGTCAGCGCCGGTGTCCTTGTCTTGCCACTTGCGCGTCTTCAGGCGGCCTTCGATGTAGACCGAGCGGCCCTTCTTCAAGTATTCGCCGGCGATTTCAGCCAGGCGGTTGTACATGACGACGCGGTGCCATTCGGTTTCTTCGCGGCGTTCGCCGGAGGCCTTGTCCTTCCAGGTGGAGGTCGTGGCGATGGACATGTTGCAGATTGCAGCCCCGTCCGGGCTGTAGCGGACTTCCGGGTCGCGACCCAGGTTGCCCACGAGAATGACTTTGTTAACCGATGCCATGCCGATGTCCCTCTGTTGTTGACCACCTGCGCTCTTGACGTTGCCGAGAGCGCGCCGGCAACAACATAAAAGCGATGTTGAAGACCGGCCTCATGAAACACGCCGGTCATCATGACAATGACCGGCGACGCGCGGAGCCCGAAGGCAAATCCGACTTCTTGAAGCCCTAATTTGGTACGTATTATCGACGAAAAGCGCCGGGTGCGGCAAACGCCAATGGTGACAAAGCGATCCCGCCAGCCTGCCGATTTGCGGGTCTTTAGCGGCCGTTCACAGCGCGATCAACGACTTTTCCATCAAGTCGGGGACGCATCCCCTCGCGCGTTCAAGCCAGCGGCCGCAGCGCCCACGTTACGGCCAGCCAAATGGCCGACAGCACCGCTGCCGCGATGAATACCGCGCTTGCGCCCGAGTGCGCCGCCAGCCAACCGCCCAGCGCACCACCGGCGAAAAGCCCCGCCGCTTGCGCCGTGTTGTAAAAGCCCAGCGCCAAGCCCTTGTAGGCCTGCGGCGCCACGCGCGACACCAGAGACGGCTGTAGCGCTTCCAGTACGTTGAACGCCACGAAAAAGCCCGTCAGCGCCATGGCCAAGGTGTAGAAACCGTGGCTGGCCGCTGGCAGCAAGGCGCACACCAGCACCAGTCCCGCCACCGATGCGCGCAAAGCGCCGCGATGGGCGCGGCGTTTTTCCGCCACGAACACGACCGGCACCATCAACACGAACGACACCAGGATCACGGGCAGATACACCTTCCAGAGTTCGCGCGCGTCCAGGCCGCCGACTTTGGCCAGCAGCGCCGGCACGACGACAAACAGCGATACCTGAATCAGATGCAGCACAAAGACGCCGAAGTTCAGCCGCAGCAGGTCGCGGTGCGTCAGCACTTCACGCGGTTTGGCCGCCTGCATCGTGCGCGCCTGCGTGCGCGGCACCACCGGCACCACGAAGCGCGCCACGCCCAGGCAGATCACGCCCAGACAGGCGATGGTCCAGAACAGGCCCGACAAGCCCCACCACCCCACCAGCACCGGCGACAGCACCAGCGACACCGCGAAAGACAGTCCGATCGATCCGCCCACCATGGCCATGGCGCGCGTGCGCACCTCGTCGCGCGTGGCGTCCGCCAGCCAGGCGGTGACGGCGGCCGAGATAGCGCCCGCCCCCTGGATGGCGCGGCCAATGGTGATCCAGTACACGTCAGTCGCCTGGGCACAGACCACGCTGCCCACCACGAACAGCAACAGGCCGAACAGCACGACGGGCCGGCGGCCCCAGCGGTCAGATGCAAGACCAAACGGAATCTGCATGAAGGCCTGGGTCAGGCCGTACATGCCCAACGCCAGGCCGACGCGGGCCGGGTCATCGCCCCCCGGCATGCCGGCGGCGGCCACGGCGAATACCGGCAACAACAGGAACAGCCCCAGCATCCGCGCGGCGAACAAGCCGGCCAACGCCACACTGGCGCGGCGCTCGGAGGGAGTCAATTTCAGTTTGGTGTCTGCCGGCATGCGGAAATTTCAACAATGACAAGGGCGGTGCGCGCGCGTGCATGTCACACGCTCACGGTCTGATCTAGCGGTGCGGCGCCGGACCCGGTTCAGTCCAACTTGACGGACTGCCCCGAACGCTGAGGGATTCGGCGCGCTATAGTACCAAGTTGGCCTTTGAAACCGCTTAAAAGAGCCTATGGACGCCCGACCCACGTGACAATACGAATTCGGGGTGCTCGCACCCACAACCTAAAGAACGTCTCGCTGGACCTGCCCCGCCACAAACTTGTGGTGGTCACCGGCTTGTCTGGCTCGGGCAAATCGTCATTGGCGTTTGACACGCTGTATGCGGAGGGCCAGCGACGTTATGTGGAAAGCCTGTCTGCCTACGCCCGCCAGTTCCTGCAACTGATGGACAAGCCCGACGTGGATCTCATCGAAGGGTTGTCTCCAGCCATTTCGATCGAGCAGAAAGCAGCGGGCCACAACCCGCGCTCCACCGTCGGCACGATCACCGAAATTCACGACTACCTGCGCCTCTTGTACGCGCGGGTCGGCACGCCCTATTGCCCCGATCACGGTCTGCCCCTGCAAGCGCAAAGCGTCAGCCAGATGGTGGACGCGGTGCTGGGGTGGACGCCCGAGACGCGCCTGGCCGTGCTGGCGCCCATTGCCCGAGGCAAGAAAGGCAGCTTTGAAGACGAATGCGCCAGCTTGCAGGCCCAAGGCTATGTGCGGCTGCGCGTAGACGGGCAGTTGATGGAAATCGACGGCATGGCGCCGCTGAAGAAAACCGAGAAGCACGACATCGACGTCGTGATCGACCGGCTGCGCATCAAGCCTGAAAGCAAGCAGCGCCTGGCGGAAAGTTTCGAAACCGCGCTGCAACTGGCCGACGGCCGCGCGCTGGCGCTGGACATGGACAGCGAACGCGAACAGGTGTTTTCCAGCCGCTACGCGTGCCCCGTGTGCAGCCACAGCCTGCCTGAACTGGAACCGCGCCTGTTCAGTTTCAACAATCCGATGGGCGCCTGCCCCAGTTGCGACGGCATCGGCCAAGTGGGGTTCTTCGACCCCAAACGCGTCGTCGCCTTTCCGGAACTGAGCCTGGCAGCGGGCGCCATCCGCGGTTGGGACCGCCGCAACGCCTTCACGCATTCGCTGTTGACCAGCCTGGCCGCGCACTACGAATTCGACATCGAAGCGCCCTTCGAAGAATTGCCCGAAGCCTTGCGCGACAAGGTGCTGTATGGATCGGGCGACGAAGAGATCTCGTTCCTGTACCTGAACGAAAAGGGCCGCAGCACCGTCAAGCGCCATGCCTTCGAAGGCGTCATCCCGAACCTGGAACGCCGCTGGCGCGAAACAGATTCGGCAACGGTGCGCGAAGAACTGGGCAAATACCGCAACATCAAGACCTGCCCGGACTGCGCCGGCTCGCGTCTGCGGCCCGAAGCGCGCAACGTGCTGATCGGCCACGACCCGCGCGGCGGCGAACGCCACGGCCAGGCCATCTACGAAGTCGAGGCCATGCCGCTGTCCAGCTGCCTGGCCTGGTTTCAGGCGCTGAGCCTGACCGGCGCCAAGCAAGAGATCGCGCAGCGCATCGTGCGCGAGATCGAAGCCCGGCTCAGCTTCCTGAACAACGTGGGTTTGAACTATCTGTCGCTGGACCGCAGCGCCGACACCATCTCGGGCGGCGAAGCGCAACGCATCCGTCTGGCCAGCCAGATCGGGTCGGGCCTGACGGGCGTGATGTATGTGCTGGACGAGCCGTCCATCGGCCTGCACCAGCGCGACAACGACCGCCTGATCGGCACGCTGCAACATCTGCGTGACCTGGGCAACAGCGTCATCGTCGTCGAGCACGACGAAGACATGATCCGCATGGCTGACTGGGTGGTCGACATGGGGCCGGGCGCGGGCGAACACGGCGGTGAAGTCGTGGCGCAAGGCGACCCGGAAACGGTGCAGCGCGACCCGAATTCGCTGACGGGCCAGTACCTGAGCGGCGCGCGCGAGATCGCTATCCCGGCACGCCGGCCCGTCAACGACGAGCTGCCCTGGCTGACGCTCACGGGCGCCACCGGCAACAACCTCAAGAATGTCGACCTGCACTTGCCCGCAGGCCGGCTGGTGTGCGTGACGGGCGTGTCGGGTTCCGGCAAATCCACGCTGATCAACGACACGCTGGCGGTGGCGGTATCGCGCCAGCTGCATCACGCGCAAAGCGAACCTGCGCCCTACGTGTCGATGCAGGGCCTGGAAAACTTCGACAAGATCATCAGCGTCGATCAAAGCCCCATCGGGCGCACGCCGCGCAGCAACCCGGCCACGTACACGGGCCTGTTCACGCCGATCCGCGAGCTGTTCGCCGGCGTGCCTGAAGCGCGCACGCGCGGCTATGACCCCGGCCGGTTCAGCTTCAACGTCAAGGGCGGGCGCTGCGAGGCGTGCCAGGGCGATGGCGTCGTCAAAGTCGAGATGCATTTCCTGCCCGACATGTACGTGCCGTGCGATGTCTGTCACGGCAAGCGCTACAACCGCGAAACGCTCGAAATCCGCTACCGCGGCCGCAACATCAGCGAAGTACTGGACCTGACGGTCGAGCAGGCGCTGGAGTATTTCGAGTCCGTGCCGGCGATCTCGCGCAAGCTGCACACGCTGATCGACGTGGGCCTGTCGTATATCCGTCTGGGTCAAAGCGCCACGACGCTATCGGGCGGCGAAGCGCAGCGCGTGAAGCTGTCGCAGGAGCTGTCGCGCCGCAGCACAGGACGCACGCTGTACATTCTTGACGAACCCACTACGGGCCTGCATTTCCGCGACATCGAACTGCTGCTTCAAGTGCTGAATCAGCTGGTGGACAGCGGCAATACCGTGCTCATCATTGAACACAACCTGGACGTCATCAAGACGGCGGACTGGCTGATCGACATGGGTCCGGAAGGCGGTGATGGCGGGGGCCGCGTGGTGGCGCAGGGTACGCCGGAAGTCGTCGCGGCCACGCAGGCCAGCCACACCGGGCAGTATCTGGGCAAGCTGCTACGCCGCCATCCTGGCAAGTAATTCCGTTGATTGTTTCGACCCTCTCTGCGTAAGGACGGGCAGCATGTATACCCTGATCATCGGCAACAAGAATTACTCGTCGTGGTCGCTGCGGCCTTGGCTGGCGCTGCGTGCGGCGGGCATCGCATTTACTGAGCAAAAGCTCGGGTTTTTCACCGAGGCGTTCTCGCGCCAGGTGGCCGCCGTGTCACCCGCCGGCCTGGTGCCGGTGCTGCTGGATGACGACTTCGCCATCTGGGATTCGCTGGCCATCTGCGAGTACGCGGCCGAACAGCACCCGGAAGCAAAGCTGTGGCCCAACGACGCCAAGGCGCGCGCGCGTGCGCGTTCGCTTGCGGCGCAGATGCACAGCGGTTTCGGTGCGCTGCGCAATGCCATGCCGATGAATATCGAGGCTCACCTGCCGGGCATCACCTTCCCCGAAGCAGCGCTGCAAGACGTGGCGCGCGTACAAGCCATCTGGCGGGACACGCGCGCGCAGTTCGGCCAGGGCGGGCCATTTCTGTTTGGTGCGTTCAGCATTGCCGACGCGTTCTTCGCGCCGGTGGTGTCGCGCTTGACCACCTATGGCTTGCCCGCCACGGGCGCCGTGCGCGACTACATGGACGCGGTGCTGGCGCTGCCGGCAATGCAGGACTGGATGCGCGACGCGCGCGCCGAAGCTACCTTCGTGCCTGAAGACGAGCCCTACCGCAAGCATCGGTAGGCGCGATAGCGCGCCTACCCACTCATCCCATACTCATCCCATGTCGAACAGACGCTTGTGTTCGCGGATCGCGTAGCGGTCTGTCATGCCGGCGATGTAATCGGAAATGGCGCGGGCCTGCTCGTTGAAGGCGGGGCGGCGGTAATCCGGCGGCAACAGGCGCGGGTCATCCAGGAAGGCCGCAAACAGTTCTCGCACGATGCGGCGCGCCTTGGCCGTCATGCGCAGCACCTGGTAGTGGCGGTACAGGTTGTCGAACAAGAACTTCTTCAACGCGTCGGCTTCGCGGCGGATCTCGTCTGAGAAACCCGCCAGCGGCGGCGCGCGGCGCACATCGTCGGCACTGGCCGGCGCCGCGTCCCGGATACGGGCAAGCGACGTTTGCGTCAGGTCGACGATCAGCGTGTTGATCATGCGGCGGATGGTTTCGGCCACGGCGCGGCGCTGGGCCAGCGCGGGGTAGCGTTCCAGCACCTGGGCATGATGGCGCTCGAAGATCGACACGTCTTTCAGCTGATCGAGCGTGATCAAGCCGGAACGCAGCCCATCATCGATGTCGTGGTTGTTGTAGGCGATCTCGTCGGCCAGATTGGCCAGTTGCGCTTCCAGCGAGGGTTGCGTGCGGTTCAGAAAGCGTTCGCCCACATCGCCCAGCTGGCGCGCATGCGCGGCCGAGCAATGCTTCAAGATGCCTTCGCGCGTTTCAAAGCACAGGTTCAAACCGTTGAAGTCGGCGTAGCGCTCTTCCAGCTCGTCCACCACGCGCAGGCTTTGCAGATTGTGCTCAAAGCCGCCGGCCTCGGGCGCCAGTTCGCGCATGCAGGCGTTCAGTTCGTCCTGGCCGGCATGGCCGAATGGCGTGTGGCCCAGATCGTGCGCCAACGAAATGGCTTCGGTCAGGTCTTCCGACAAGCCCATGCTGCGCGCCAGCGTGCGCGCAATCTGCGCCACTTCCAGGCTGTGCGTGAGGCGCGTACGGAACAGGTCGCCTTCGTGGTTGACGAACACCTGCGTCTTGTACTCCAGCCGCCTGAACGCGGTGGAATGCACGATGCGGTCGCGATCGCGCTGAAATTCCGTCCGGTTTTCCGGCGGCGGTTCGGCGTACATGCGACCGCGCGATTGAGACGGGTCGGATGCGTACGAAGCCAGTTCTTTCATCTGCAACACCGTCTTCATCGCGGTTACTGGGTGGTTCGCGCCAGCACGGCGCGCACGGCGTCGTCGGGCGCCGCGCGCATGAAGGCTTCGCCAATGCGTGACATGAGCACATAGCGGATCGAGCCGCCTTCGGTTTTCTTGTCGACCTGCATCAGATCCAGCCAGCGGTCTGCGCCCAGATCGGGCGCCACCACCGGGCAGCCGATGTCGGCCACCAGCGCGCGCACGCGCTGCACGTCGGCCCGGTCAAAGCCCGCCACATCGGCAGACAGCTCGGCCGCCTGCACCATGCCGCAACCTACGGCCTCGCCGTGCAGCCAGGCGCCATAGCCCAGCCCCGATTCAATGGCATGGCCAAAGGTGTGGCCCAGGTTCAGGATGGCACGCAGGCCGGATTCGCGTTCGTCCTTGCCCACCACTTGCGCCTTCAATTCGCACGAACGGCGGATGGCGTACGCGACGGCCTGCGGGTCCAACGCACGCAGTTTCTGCGCGTTGTCTTCACACCAGGTCCAGAAGTCGGGGTCCAGGATCAGGCCGTATTTGATGACTTCAGCCAGCCCCGCCGACACTTCGCGCGCCGGCAGCGTGTTCAGCACTTCGGTATCGATTTCCACGGCGATGGGCTGATAGAACGCGCCGATCATGTTCTTGCCCAGCGGGTGGTTCACGGCCGTCTTGCCGCCCACCGACGAATCCACCTGCGCCAGCAGCGTCGTGGGCACTTGCAGAAAGCGCACGCCACGCATGTACACGGCGGCGGCGAATCCGGTCATGTCGCCAATGACACCGCCGCCCAGCGCCACCAGCACGCAGCGGCGGTCCAGCCGGTTGCTGAGCAAGGCGTCAAAGATCAGGTTCAGCGATTCCCAGTCTTTATAGGCCTCGCCGTCGGGCAGCTCGATGCGCAGCACACGCTTGCCGGTACGGGCCAGCGCGGCTTCGGCGCGTTCGCCGTACAGGGCTGCAACCGTCGGGTTGGTGACGACCGCAATGGCGGTGGCGTCGGTGGGGATGCACTGGTCCAGGGCATCGATGCGGCGGGAGCCGATGTGGATGGGGTAGTTTCCGCCCGGGGTGTCGACGTCGACAACGATCATATGCGCTTCTCAAAAGCTTGGAGTTGCGGCAGCAGCGCCTTGACCAGGGTGTGGATGGGCATGGCGCCCGTTTCCACGACCAGGTCGGCCACTTCCTTGTACAGGGGTTCGCGCAGCGTCATCAGGTCCCGCAGGGTGCCACGGGGATCCGCGGTGGCCAGCAAGGGACGATTGCGGTCGCGGCAAGTCCGGCGGAACAATTCGTCCACGCTGGCTCTCAGATAGACGACAATGCCGCGTTCGTGCAGCCGCTGGCGGTTTTCCGGCGCGAGGATCGCGCCCCCGCCGGTTGCAAGAATAATGTTGCGGCGTTGGGTACACTCTTCCAAGGCGGCGGACTCTCGGCGACGAAAACCGGCTTCGCCCTCGATTTCGAAGATAACCGGCACCCGCACGCCGCAACGCGCCTCGAGCTCATGATCCAGATCCATAAACTCGCGCCCCAGCGCACGCGCCAGGCTACGGCCGATGGTGGTCTTGCCTGCGCCCATCATTCCTACCAGGAAGACGGGCAGGTCGTGCGGCAACGACACGGTCTTGCCTGTGCACTCCACGGCGCAAGGCAAGTTTTCAGGCGCCACGTCGGAGGGCGCTGGGTCCGGGTCAGCCTCCGGACATGAGTGGGCGGAAAAGTTCATGACGGCATTATCACATCTGCCGCCAGTTGCCCGCGCACCACACTGCACAATCTTGTTACAGAAACCGGTCCTTCACGCTGAGTCGGGGCCGGAGATACCCGTAAAATCGCCGCGATGAGCAAGCCCCAGAATTCCTCCAAGAAAGACAAGCCCGCCAAGAGCGGCTCCCCGTTCCTGCGATTCTTCGTGAAAACCGGCATCCTTTTTGCCGGCCTGTTCCTGTGCGGCGTATTGCTGGCCGGGATGGCGTTGGCGCTGGCCTGGCCCAATCTGCCAGACCTGAACGCCATGACGGACTATCGCCCTCGGGTGCCGCTGCGCGTCTATACGGCGGACCGCGTCCTGATCGGGGAATTTGGCGAAGAACGCCGCAACGTGCTGCGCTTTAACGAAATTCCCGACGTGATGAAGTCGGCCGTGCTGGCGGCCGAAGATGACCGCTTCTATCAGCACGGCGGCATCGACTGGACGGGCGTGGTGCGCGCGGGGCTGACCAACCTCATCAATATGTCCAAGACGCAGGGCGCCAGCACGATCACCATGCAGGTGGCGCGCAACTTCTACCTGTCGTCGGAAAAGACCTATTCGCGCAAGTTCTACGAACTGCTGCTGACGTTCAAGATTGAATCCGAGCTCACCAAGGACCAGATCCTTGAGCTCTACATGAACCAGATCTACCTGGGCCATCGCGCTTACGGCTTTGCGGCCGCCTCGCGCACGTACTTCGGCAAGCCGCTGTCGGAAGTGACGCCGGCCGAAGCCGCCATGCTGGCCGGCATCCCGAAGGCGCCCTCGCGCTTCAACCCGATTTCGAACCGCCCCCGCGCAGAACTGCGCCAGCGCTACGTGCTGGGCCGCATGCAGTCGCTGGGCTATCTGACCGAACCTGAATACAAGCAGGCGATGGCGCAGCAGATCGTCATGAAGTCGGCAGAAGGTACGCCGGCGGGCGGCTATTCCATCCACGGCGAATACGTGGCGGAACTGGCGCGCCAGCTGCTGTTCAATGTCTACCAAGACAACGTCTATTCGCGCGGCATCAACATCTACACCACCGTGCAATCCAAGGACCAGGAAGCGGCCTACCGTGCCGTGCGCGAAGGCGTGCTGGAATACACGCGCCGCGCGCCCTACCCCGGCCCTGAAGAACAGCTGGACCTGCCCCCGGGCACCGAAAACAATCCGGCGGCGCTGGATGAATTCCTGGACGGCGTGTTCGACAAGTTCAGCGACAGCGGCGACCTGCTCACCGCGCTGGTGCTGTCGGCCAGCCCCACGGAAGTGAAGCTTGCGCGCAGCTCGCGCGAAATCATCACCGTTACCGACAAGAAGGTGCTGGGCGTCGTGGCGCGCGCACTGAACGACAAGGCCAAGCCCGAACAGCGCATCAAACGCGGCTCGGTGGTCTACATCCGCAAGTTTGGCGACCACTGGGAAATCATCAACCTGCCATCGGTGCAGGCCGCGTTTGTGGCGCTGTCGCCGCAAGACGGCGCCATTCGCGCCATGGTGGGCGGCTTTGATTTCTATCGCGGCAACTTCAACCGCGTGACGCAGGCCTGGCGCCAGCCGGGCTCGAACATCAAGCCGTTCATCTACGCCGCCTCGCTGGAACGCGGCCTGACGCCGGCCACGCAGATTTCCGACCAGCCGTTCGAACTGACCGCCGCGCAGACGGGTTCCAAGGCCTGGAATCCGAAGAACTACGGCAACCAGTACGAGCCCATGCTCACGCTGCGCCAAGGTCTGTACAAGTCCAAGAACATGGTGTCGATCCGCATCCTGCAAGCCATTGGCCCGCAGTACGCGCAGGACTACCTGACCCGCTTCGGCTTTGACAAGGCGCGCCAGCCTGCCGTGCTGCCGTTGGCGCTGGGTGCCGGTTCCGTCACGCCGCTACAGCTGGCGGGCGCGTTCTCGGTATTCGCCAACGGCGGCTACCGCGTCACGCCCTACCTGATCGACCGCGTCACCGACAGCAGCGGCAAGGTCATCATGCAATCCAAGCCGGTCGTGGCGGGCGACGCCGCCGCACGCGCCATCGACCCGCGTACCGCCTGGGTCATGGACGACATCCTGCGCGGCGTGGCTACGTACGGCACTGCGGCGCGCGCCCGTGTCCTGCTCAAGCGCAACGACATCGCCGGCAAGACGGGCACGACGAACGAATCCGTGGACGCCTGGTTCTCGGGCTACACGCCGAACCTGGTCGCAACGTCCTGGCTGGGCTTCGATCAGCCCAAGTCGCTGGGTTCGCGCGAAACGGGTGGCGGCGTCGCCATGCCGATCTGGGTCGACTACATGCAGGACGTGCTCAAGGGCGTGCCGGAAGAAAAGCCGCGCCCCCGCCCCGATGGCCTGATCGTCGAAAACGGCGAGTTCTACTTCTCGGAATTCCCGCCCGGGCAGGCCGTGGCCCGCTTGGGGCTGGCCGAGGCCGATACGCTGGGTGAGTTCCTGCACGGCCTGGGCAGCAGCAGCAACGAAGACACGAAGATCAAGGTCGCCCCGGGCGTCGGCACGCAGAACGCCGCGCCGTGGTCGCAGAAGATCCCGTTCTGATCGAAAAAAAGCCGGCCAAGATGGCCGGCTTTTTGTTATTGCCCGGGTGACTTACAGCTTGACCGTCACCGGGACGCCCGCCGCAGCGGAACAGATTTGAGACAGGGCGTCGGCCATCTGCGGGCCGCCTCGGGTATCGTTCCAGTGCTGGCCGTCATAGCGGTAGTGGAAGCCACCGCTACGCGCAGCGACCCACAGCTCCTGCATGGCGGCCTGGCTGTTCACGACAACGTGGGTGTTGTCTTCAAACACCAGCGTCAGCACATTGCCGCTGCGGCTGGTTTCAACATCGACGTCGAGCGAAGCCGCCCAGTCATCGGCCTGGCTTTCGATGCTGTCCAGCACCTGGTCGATCAACGCAAGAAATTCGGATTCGGTCATAATCGAGCCTGCAAGAATTACGGAGTTCCCAGTGTTCCAATTGGCATTCAGCCGCATGGCTCTTCGCATTGTAGCCACGCTCGTGGCCTCCGGCATGTTGGCGGCCTGCGGGTACAAGGGGCCTTTGTATATGCCGACGCCTGACGGCAAGCCGCCCGCGCGTTCGCAACAGAAGACGCCGTCACCGATTCCGCCCGCGCCAGCCCTGCCATGACGCCCTTCCCCACGCCGCCAGAACTAGCCGGCCATCCCTACTTCCAGTACCGCAATAACGTACTGTACGCCGAGGATGTGCCGCTGGACCATCTGGCGCATGGGCTAGGCACACCGCTATTCGTCTACTCCCGCGCGGCCCTCAAAGGCGCCTGGGACACCTACCGCAGCGCCATCGGCCAGCGCCCCGTGCTGGTCTGCTACGGCATGAAGGCCAATTCCAATCTGGCGGTATTGAAGGAATTCGTGCGTCTGGGCGCGGGCTTCGACATCGTGTCGGGCGGCGAACTCAAGCGCGCGCTGGCCGTAGGCGCCGACCCCGGCAAGATCGTCTTTTCAGGCGTGGGCAAACAAGCGTGGGAAATGCGCGCCGCGCTGGCCGCCAAAGTGAAATGCTTCAACGTCGAGTCCGAAGCCGAACTCCTCCGGCTGGCCGATGTTGCCGAAAGCCTGGGTGTGCGCGCGCCGGTGTCGCTGCGTGTGAACCCCGACGTGGATGCGCAGACGCATCCCTACATTTCCACCGGCCTGAAAGAAAACAAATTCGGCATCGCCATCGAATCCGCGCGCGACGTTTATCGCGTGGCGCGCAGCCTGCCCGCGCTGGACATCGTGGGCGTGGATTGCCATATCGGCTCGCAGCTGACCGACATCAGTCCCTATTTCGATGCGCTGGAAAAGCTGCTGGACCTGATCGATACGCTGCAACAGGACGGCATCCGCATCGCCCATCTGGACCTGGGCGGCGGGCTGGGCATCCGCTACACCGATGAAACGCCGCCGTCGCCTCGCGCCCTGCTGGACCGTGTGTTTGAACGTCTGGATGCGCGCGGCTTGGGGCATCTGCATCTGATGCTGGAGCCGGGCCGTTCGCTGGTCGGCAATGCGGGCGTGCTGCTGACCACGGTGCAATATCTGAAACACGCTGAGGCCCGCAACTTTGCCATCGTCGACGCCGCCATGAACGACCTGCTGCGCCCGGCGCTGTACGAAGCCTTTCATGGGGTTCAGCCGCTGCGCCCCCGCGCGGGCGACCCGGTGCAATACGACATCGTCGGCCCGGTATGTGAAAGCGCTGATTGGCTGGCCCGGCAGCGCATGCTGACGATCCAGCAAGGCGATGTGCTGGCGGTGGAGTCCGCCGGCGCCTACAGCATGGCGATGGCCAGCAACTACAACTCGCGCGGCCGTGCGGCGGAAGTCATGGTCGACGGTGACCACTATCACGTGGTGCGCCAGCGCGAAACGCTGGACGATCTGCTGCGCGGCGAATCCACGCTGCCCTGAAGCAACCCCGGTAAACCGGCGCGTGCCGCTGTGTCAGCGGCATCGCGATGCTTGCCCCACAAAGCCGCCGCAGGCCGTCAAGACGACAGCCCGCGATTCACGTCGCCTACAGCTCGCCGTAGGAATGCAGCCCCGACAGGAACATGTTCACGCCCAGGAAGGCAAACCCGGTGATCAGCAGACCCATCAGCGCCCAGTAGGCCGCCATGGTGCCGCGCAGGCCCTTGATCAGCCGCATGTGCAGCCAGGCCGCGTAGTTCAGCCACACGATCAGCGCCCAGGTTTCCTTGGGATCCCATTGCCAGTACGCGCCCCAGGCATCGGCCGCCCACAAGGCGCCGAGAATGGTGGCGACCGTGAAGAACGCAAAGCCGATCGCGATGGCGCGATACATGATGTCGTCCAGCACCTCCAGCGACGGCAGCGCCGCAGCGATACGGCGACGCCCCAGCAGGATGGCGCCGACGATCACGGCGCCGATGCCGAAGTACAGCATCCACGTGGCCGACAGGCCGTCCGTGCGGAACACCATGGG
>CAJYKY010000090.1 GCA_913775005.1 uncultured Achromobacter sp. | reverse complement strand
TGACGGTCAGCGAACCATTCATCGACGTCAGCGCGGTAGGCGTGGCGTTGGTGCCGCCCGGGGAGCCCAGCACGAAGGAGTACGTGAGGTTCGAACTCATGTAGTTGCGTTGCGGTACTTCGGACTTCCAGGTGCGCTTGTCGTTGCTGTAGATCACATAGCCTTTGGCGCTGTTGACCATGACGTCGGCATCCTTGAAGCCGAACATGTAGCCGCCGACGGGGACCTGGGTGTCGTTCAGGCTGGTGACTGTGCCCAAGCCGTAGATGTAGTCATCGGTGATGAGATTGCTGGCTGAGGCCCAGGCGTTGGCGTTCAGGGCAGATTTCAACAACTTGTGGCCGGCGCGGTTGTCTACCACGTGCAGCCCGACGCGCGTTGCACCGTCGCAGGTGACTTGAATGCCAATCGCCTTTTCAACGA
Organism: uncultured Achromobacter sp.; assembly: GCA_913775005.1. Classification (GTDB taxonomy): domain Bacteria; phylum Pseudomonadota; class Gammaproteobacteria; order Burkholderiales; family Burkholderiaceae_B; genus Achromobacter. Next base: position 12,360 of record CAJYKY010000090.1, on the reverse strand, counting down.
GCTTGGTGCCATCAGCGTTGAGCGAGTTGAAGGAGCGGTCGCCGAAATTCAGCACGCCGTTTCCGTCCAGCGTCAGATCGCATGAAGGGGGAGTGATTCGGCCGGTGATCTTGAGTTCAGCCGTAGTGGCCGCTTGGGCGGTCCCCGACAGCAAGAAGCCTGCGGCGAGGATGTAACGCAGTGCGTGTTGGGTTCGTGCCAAGTGTTTCATGACTATCCACAATCAAAGAGAGGAAAACATTCACTCTAGGAAATGGACGGAACTCGGTATATAGGCGCGTGCCTAATCTTTCAGCAGGCCTGCCCAGGCGCTGCGCTACTATCTTCTACGCGGGTTTTGCGCTGCGTGAAAAGCAACGGAAAATCTTGGCTCTATCCTGGGATTTCATATTGACAGCCCCCAACCTATACCCGGTACGCATCGCTATCCTGGATGACCATCCGGTGGTGCGCGCGGGTGTGTCTGCGTATTTGTCGCAAAATCGCGACATCCTCGTGGTGGGTGAATACGAATCCAGCCGTGACCTGATCCTGGCTCCCACTACTCAAACGGCGCATCTGCTGCTGATCGATTATTCGCTGGGCCCGGCCGAGATGGATGGCATCTCGTTGATCCGGACCTTGCGCATCAAGTTTCCGGCGGCCCGGATTCTGGTGCTGTCGGCCCTGTATGACCCCGCCACCGTTGCGCTCGCGCTGCGTTCGGGCGCGCATGGCTTTGTGGGCAAGGGCGGCGGCTCGGATGAAATTCTGCTGGCGGTGCGCAAGGTGGCCGCAGGCGGTATCTACTGCGATGCGCAAATGAGCTATCTGCTTTCAGGTGCATCGACCACGCAGCAGGATGCCCCGCCCACAGACGGCGCAACGCAGCCGGCAAAACCCGATTTGCTGGACGGCGCATCGCTGTCGGGCCGCGAGCGCGAGGTGATCCGCTGTCTGCTTGAAGGCATGACCATCTCCGAGATCGCGGTCAAATTCGGGCGCAGCCCCAAGACCATCAGCGCCCAGAAAGCGACCGCGTATCGCAAATTGGGCGTCACGACGGACAACGGTCTGTTCAAACTCTGCGGCATCCTGTAGCCCCCGACCGGGCAATTGATCAGCGTGCCCGGTCCGTATCCAGCAATTCGACAAGCAACGTCGTGGACCACAGTGTCTGGTCGGTGACGCGCACATCGGCATCAAAGACTTCTGGATAGAGATCGATCTGCGCCGTCAGGGTTCGTCCGCTGCGCCCGTGTTCCATGACAACGATCTCGCCCGGACGCAACGCGGCCTGGCTTTGCGGACCATGATGCGTGTCAGGATTGATGACGCGCGTGTCCTGGCCATCGATTCTGACCTGACTGAGCACGACGGTCATCGCACCCCCTTGGGCAAACCTGACCGCGCCATCGGGGCGGGCCGCCGCATTCAAGCGCAAGGACATCGGCTGAGGCGCGGGGCAGGAAATCGACAGCGCCACCGAGCGAGACGGCAGCGTGTAGCGGTGATTGGCATCCCGTGACAGCTGGCCGGCAGTAAAACTGCCGTAGTCGACATTGGCTTGGCCGAAGGTGATCAGGCAACTGGCCTGCAAGGCAGGGTGTGCCTGTGCCTGAGCCTGCGCCTGCGCTTTGGCGCGCGCGTTTGCGGACGTATCCACCTGAGTGATGGCGGGCGCAGGCTGCGCCCACGCTTCTGACGGATGGCCGCTAATTAACGACCCTGCCGCCATCGCCAGGCCAGAGACCAGCAAGCGCCGACGCGACGTTCGATAAAGATTCATGATTTTTCCTTGGCACCTGACGAAGCACTATCTATGTCCGTCACGGGTTCGCAGGTGGCGGCCGCCCGTTCGTAATGCTGGTTCAGGTCGGCAGAGGCGGGCAGGTCGAAGCGCAATGCGCATGGCGCGCTGTCGGCAGGCGCCACCGTGATTGCTGCATCGGGCGACTGAAGATCGGGCAGAAAAATCTGCCCGCCACTGCCTACCAGCGTAATGAACGAATCATCAGCCGCGAGCACGGCGGCGCCCTTGGGGACGGCCGTGCCATCCGGGTAGGTCGCAGTCAGCAAGGCTCGACGCACCTTGACGACCGTGAAGTCGATTGCCGATACCGAGCCGCGTGCAGGCTCCAGATTGGAGCGGCCGTTGATCAGGTCCACGTTGCGCGCCAACGATGAGGTGGCAACCTGGATCTGACCATTGCGGTAGGCGGGCACCGACGGAATCACGGCACGTCCCCACGCGTCAGTCCAGACGCTGCCCGCCGGCGTGCTCAGGCGTACGCCGGACAGGTCGCCCACCGAGGCAATGGCGAAGGTGTCCTGGACGCGGTATGGCGAAAAGCTCACGCCTTGCGCATGGCCGACCACTGCGCCGCGCGCGCGCACAGCCTGGCTGTAGCCGCCGCTGAAGCTGCTCGCGGCGACGTTCAACTGCGTATAGGCCGAATCCAGGCCCACGGATCCCGAGTAGCTTGGCCGGCCGTTGGTGCTGGTGGTGACGTTCAAGCTGTAATTGGCATTTTCATTGATGGCGGCGCTGGTGCTCAGGCCGTAAGTGCTGCCATCGTCCTGCCGCTGCATCGACGCGCTGAAACTCTGCTTGCCTATCGGCATGCTCAGGTTCACGTAGAGAAAGCTGCCTTGGTTGCGATGGCTGGACCCCACGTCGCGTTCTAGCGACACAGACAGGCTTGCGCGGTGAAAGCTCTTACCCCAGTTCAGCATGCCGCGGCGCGTGGCATTGCCGCGCGCGTTGACGGATTCGCTGAAGCTGGCGCTGAAGCCGCCGGCCCAGGCGTGGCTCCAGCCCAGGCCGGCGCTAAGCTGCTGTTTGATGTAGTCATTGCGGTAGCGGTAGCGATCGCCCCAGGGTTCGTCGTGCAAGCTGTCGTGCCTGGCTCGCGCGTAACTGGCGTTCTGGATATCGCTGTAGCCGTCGGTACGGCGCAGCAAGGACACGTTGGCGGATAGCCTGGGCAGCAGCATGGCGGACCCTGACAGCAGATACTGCGCCCCGCTGCGGCCGGTGTGCACGTTCTGCGACCACTGCGATTGCAGCCCGGTCTGCACGCTGCCTGGCAGGATCAAGTCGGTGCGCGCGCCAATTGCGCGGAAGTCGCGGCTGAGCACGAGACCGGCGGTGAGGTTGCTGCGCTCGCTTAGCGCAATGCCATATTCGGCCGATGCCACGGGTTCCGTACTGCCGCCTGCCTGCCCTTCATGGCGCAGCACGCCCAGCCCGCCGCTGAAGCCGGCCGGCGCGCCAAGCCGGTCCACATACAGCGCCGCCGCCGGAACGGTGAACTCGCGGGTTTCACCCGAGGCTTCGTGAATGACAACCTTGATGTCCTGGTTGAGCGAACGCGCCACGACGTCCGTTAGCGTGAAGGGGCCGGGCGGCACAATGGTGGAGGCGAGCGGAATGCCGTTCTGCCAGACGTCCACACGCGCCTGCGTGTGTGCAATGCCCGAGATCGGCGTGCCTTCCTGTCTCTGGAGCTGCAAGGCGGATTCGGGAAACACCTGCATGCCCGTGACGGGCATTCCGCCAAAGAGCGCGCCTTGAAGGTTGATCTGGCCGATTTGAAAAGTGGTGTGACGGGACGCGAAGGTGCGCTGCGCGTAGGCATCGATGTGGTTCCACGTCGATCTTCCGCCCAGGCTGGAATAGGCGCTATTGCTGCGCAGGATCCAGTCGTTGGCGTTCAGGCCCACTTCTGTGTAGGCCTGCAAGTAGCGGTTGGCGTTGCCAAGGTGATGCGTCTGGCTGGACAGCACGTCGTAGTTCAATATGGCCGCGCGCCCGCCGGATTGGTACAGCGTGCGTTGTGACGACCGGTTGATTGCGCCAGGTGGCGCCACGATATCGACCGCCATGCGCTCGGGGTGCAAGGCGATGGTGGTCGCGGGCCAGGCACGCAGGAAATTGTCGGGGCACGAGGGCGCAACGCTGTCCGGGATGTCGGGCACGTTCAAGTCGGCAAGCTTGAGCAGGTCGGGCGTCAGGCACAGTTTGCCTTGACTGTCGAACAAGGCCTGCGCACGGCCCACTTGGCGGCCGTTGACGCTTAACGTGACGGTGTGCGTACCCGGCATGAACTGAGCGACGTCCTGAAAGTGCGAGGCGATAGCCGGATTCAAGCCTCGGCTTTTCAGGATTTCAAGGTCGAATCCGCCCGCGCTGGCGGACGGCTGCGCCGCCGCCACACCGTGCAGACAAAGGCTGGCGGCGGTGAGGATAACGGCAGCGGCGACGGCATCGGCAGTCACGGCGCGTTTTGCGACGCCGCGTTTTGCAACGGCCGGGCGCAACACGGACGCGACCGCCATGACGGGGCTAGGCGCGCAACGCCAGCACGGCCACGTCGTTCGAAGCCTTGCTCCGGGGGCCAAGCGGGTAAGCGCGCCCGAATCGGGCCGCGACATCGTCAGTGCTTGATCGGCGCGTCGTAAGACGAGACCTGATAGCCGTAGACGCTAGCGGGATACAGCCGCACGGTGGTTTCACGCTGCACGTTCGCACCCGGCGCAAGCAGCTCCAGCGTTTCACCGGGCAGGATGTAGGTCTTGGGCAGAATCAGCGCCTGGTTGGAAGGCTGGATGTGAACCTGCTGGTCCATCCGCACCACATAGGGACTGGGGTTGTGCACCGTCAACTTGCCGTCTTGCGCGGCCCAGGCAAGTTTCTTCCAGGGGGCGTTGTCAGGCGCGACGCGCTTGGGCAGCGCGATCAAGGGCAGATCCTGGCGGATGGTCAGGCGCAGCTTGTTGCCGGCTTCACCCGACTGCGGAATCCCTTCGAATATGGCGCGCTTCATGCGCTGCATGTTCAGGGGCTTGTCGTTGGTGAGCAGGAACCGCACAAGTTGCGTCTTGCCCGGCGCCAGCACGGCGGCGGGCGGCGACACGGTGATCCAATCTTCCTGGTCTTCTTGAATGTGTTCGATGACGGACACCAGCAGCACGGGTTCGTCGCCGGTGTTCTTGATGCCGATCGTGCCTTCGCCGGTGGACTCTTGAACGAGCACCACAGAGGTTTCGGGCTGGATGCCCATGGCGTGCGCCTGGCTGGCGGGAAGCAGGAACGCGAAAAGGGTCGCCGCGAATACGCGGGAAAGAGAAGTCTTGAACATTGGAGATCGCTAGAGCAGCGGCCGGCAGGCCGGAGAAGCGTAGCAGTGTAGAAACGCACTCGCCGGCTTGATATAGGCGTGCGCCTATTTCCGATGTTCGAATCTCAATGCGCATCCTGAGCGCAGACGGAAGCGCAATCCAACGCAAGCCGCAACGCGAGCCGCAGACTCGCGGCTCGCGTATCATCAATGGCCTTTGCTTGCGCTCGCTTCAGCCCTTGCGGTTCTCGTACGACGTGTCCAGCACATCGTCCTCGGGGGCGATGACGCCGGGTTCGCCTGGCTGTGCAATAGCGCGGCCGTCGCGCGGCATGCCGGCCACGTCTTTGCTTTGATCGGGCATCGGCAAGGTTTCCGTGCCCTTGCGCGGGTCGACAGGGGCAGACGTTTCGGGGGGTGCGGCAGGGGCCGCAGCATGAGGATCGGGGGCAGTTTTCAACATGGCTATCGCTCCGATTGCGGGCGTCCCAGGATGGCGACGCGCCTGGATACTCGCCTTCATGTTAGGTCGTGCGAGCGGCGCCGCGATCATCTGGCCTGTCACGTTTGCAAGCGGCTGTTGCAAGACCAGAACCTTATAATTCCCGGCGCCTTGCGGTTTAGCGGCCGGCCCTGTCCACCCCTTTTCATCCGCCCACCTTGACCGAATCCGTCGAACGCTCCGTCCACACCGAATTGGTTGCCGTGCTTGTCGCGGTGACGCATGGCGAGCCGCGAGTGTTGACGACGGATGACGCACGCGCGTTGCCGGCGGGGCCTTTCGAGTTGTCGCACCGGTCGTTGCAAGCCGGCCTGCGCGCCTGGGTGGAAACGCAGACGCATCATCCGCTGGGCTATGTCGAGCAGCTCTATACCTTTGCCGACGGTGACCGGTCCGACGAGTCGGGCGCGCGCGTCATGTCTGTCAGTTATCTGGGTCTGACGCGCGAGGCAGGCGAGACCGGCGTGGCGCAGGTGGGCTGGCAGGACTGGTATCGCTACTTTCCGTGGGAAGACCGGCGGACCGGCACGCCGGCGCTGGTGGAAGAATTGATCGTGCCCAGCCTCACGCAGTGGTGCAACGCCAGCGACGAGGCCGACGTGCGCATGCGCCGCCATCAACGCGCCGCCATCACGTTTGGCCTGGAAGGCGCGGCGTGGAATGAAGACATGGTGCTGCAACGCTACGAGCTGCTGTTCGAAGCCGGCCTGGTGCCCGAAGCCGCGCGGCGCCGCGGCGGCAAGGCGGTGCTGCCGGGCGAGCCGATGCGCCATGATCATCGGCGGATTCTGGCCACCGGTATTGCGCGGCTACGCGCCAAGATCAAGTACCGTCCCGTGGTGTTTGAACTGATGCCGGCCGAATTCACCTTGCTGCAACTGCAATTGGCCGTAGAAGCGCTCGCCGGCCGAGCGCTGCACAAGCAGAATTTCCGCCGCTTGATCGAGCAGCAGGCCCTGGTCGAAGAAACAGGGCAGATGGCCACGGGCACCACAGGCCGACCCGCCAAGCTGTTCCGGTTCCGTCGCGACGTCCTGGCCGAGCGTGCCATCGCGGGCAGCAAGCTGCCTTTATCGCGCGGGCTTTAACCCGCCGGGATGGCTTGACAAGCATTATGCTCGTCTTTAGCATAAGTGCTGCGCAATGCTTGCGCGCCTTTTTTTAACTCACAAATACTCAAAATGAGCATAAAAGCCGAAGCGCCGTCATCCGCCTTTCGCCTGGCGGTTCCCTCGTTGCCCGACGTCATGCTGGGTCCGCTGGTGCGCGCGGCGCTGCTGGAAGACCTGGGCCACGCCGGAGACTTGACCACCGACGCCATCGTGCCGGCTGACGCAGTGACGCAGACGCGCCTGGTGTCGCGGCAAGAGGGCGTGCTGGCCGGGCTGGATCTGGCGCGTCTGGCATTTCGCGCGATGGACCCCAGCGTGGAATTCGAGGTGGCGCAACGCGACGGCAGCGACTTGGCGCCAGGCATGGAGATCGCGCGCATTCGCGGCAACGCCCGCGCCATGCTCAGCGCGGAACGCGTGGCGCTCAATTTCCTGTGCCACCTGAGCGGCGTGGCCACGGCCACCGCGTCGATCGCGCGCGCCATCGCCGGATACGGCGCCCGCGTGACCTGCACCCGCAAGACCATGCCGGGTTTGCGCGCTGTGCAGAAGTACGCGGTGCGAGTGGGCGGCGGCAGCAACCACCGTTTCGGTTTGGACGACGCCGTCCTCATCAAGGACAACCACATCGCGCTGGCAGGCGATGTGGCCACCGCCGTGCAACGCGCGCGGGCTGGCGTGGGGCACATGGTCAAGATCGAGTTGGAAGTGGACACCTTGGCGCAGCTGGAAGTGGCGCTGTCGCTGGGGGTGGATGTGGTGCTGCTGGACAACATGAGCCTGGAAGATCTGCGCCGCGCCGTCGCCATGTCTCGCGGCCGCGCCATTACGGAAGCGTCGGGCCGCATCACGCCGGAAACGGCGGCCGAAGTCGCGGCAACGGGTGTGGATCAGATTGCGGTCGGTTGGGTGACCCACAGCGCCAAGGTGCTGGACATCGGCCTGGATGCCTGAGGCTGCCATGACAACGCGCCCTAGATTGACTCTGGCTCTGTCTGCGCTGCTGGCGTCCGTGCTGACGGCTTGCGGCAATCCGCCTTCCGGCGAACCCGTGGGCGATGCCACGTATCCGTCGCATCCCATCACGATCGTTGTCACGTTCCCGCCCGGCGGCGGCACGGACTTGTTGGCGCGCCGTCTTGGCGCCAGCTTGCATGAGCAGCTGGGGCAGCCCGTGGTGGTCGAAAACCGCCCCGGCGCCAGCGGCAACATCGGCGCGCGCATCGTGGCTGAATCGCCGCCGGACGGCTACACGCTGCTGATGGTGAACAGCTCGTTCGCGATCAACCCGGGCGTGTACCGCAACCTGGGCTTTTCACCGAAGCAGGATTTCGCGGCCGTCATCAATGTGGCGTTCGTGCCGTCTGTCTTCGTCGTGCCGGCCGCCTCGCCGCTGCACACGCTGGACGATGTACTGGCGGCAGCGGTGCCCGGTAAGCCCTTGCCGTTCGCGTCCTGCGGCAACGGCACGCCGCAGCATCTGGCCGGCGAGATGTTGGCGCGCGCAAGCGGCGCGGTCTTGCAGCATGTGCCTTACAAGGGTTGCGGGCCTGCGCTGACTGATGTGACCGCCGGGCAGGTGACGATGGGCATCGTCACGGCTTCCAGCGCCGCGCCCCTGATCGCCGCAGGCAAGTTGCGTGCGTTGGCGGTGACCTCGCCCGTGCGATCGCCCTTGCTGCCCACCGTGCCGACCGTGGCAGAGCAGGGCGTGAAGGGCTATGCGCTGGATCAGTGGCATGGCTTATTGACGCCGGCCGCGACGCCGCCCGCCGTGGTGGCCAAGCTGAACGCGGCAGTGGCGAAGATTGTGCGCCGGCCGGACGTGCAGGCGGCGCTGCGTGAACAAGGTTTTACGCCCGCCAGCAGTTCGCCGCGCGAGTTCCAGACCATGATCAATGCCGATATCGACCGCTACACGGCGTTGACGCAAGCGATCGGGCTGCGCGCCGATTGATGCCTGGACGCCTGGTCGCGGCAAGAACCAGGAGAAATGGAAAGGGGCCTTCTCGGCCCCTTCCTCGTTTACGCCACGGCGGTCTTGGCGTGCTGTTCCAGCTTTTCCTTCAGGCCGGGTTCCAGCTTGAGCTGACGCGCCAGTTCGTCCAGATAGGCGCGTTCCATATAGCTTTCTTCGTCCACGACCAAGAGACTGGCCAAATACATTTCGGCGGCCATCTCGGGCGTTTTGGCGGCCTTGGCCACAACGGCGGGGTCCAGCGGACGCGATAGCTCGGCTTCCAGCCATTGCCGGTCTTGCGCGTCGGTCGACAGCTTGGCCAGCTCGGTTTCCAGCAAGCTGCGTTCTTCCGGACCGATGTGGCCGTCGGACTTGGCGGCGCCGATCATCGCGGTCAACACGGCGTTGCTGTGCTGCTCGGCCTCGGGCGCCGGCAGGCGGTCCAGCGTTTGCGGTGGCGCGGCGTTCGCGCCGCCGGCCTGGTTGCGTTGCCAGTCGCCGTAAGCGCGATACGCCAAGGCGCCCAAGGCGGCCATGCCGCCGTACATGGCGACCTTGCCGCCGATCTTGCGGGCCTTCTTGCTGCCCATCAGCAGCCCCAAGGCCCCTGCGCCCAGCGCGCCGCCGCCCAAGCCGGTCAAGAAAGATCCTTTGCCGCCTCCCGACCCGCCGGTGGCGCTTTGCACGCGGTTGGTGGCGTCGGAAAGCAAGCCTTGGCCCGATTGCAGCAATTGATCAAGTAGTTGTCTGGCGCTCATGTGGCCCCCTATATCTGTGCGTAAGTGGCGGATAGGGATATCCGACCCGGCCTGCCTGGATAAGTTCAGCTTTTCGTCAGCATCAAAATGCGACTGCTAGTGCTAAAACGTTGGCTGGGGCGGCCGCGATGGGCGCCCGACTTTGGAGAACCGATCTATGAGCATCCGCGTCAGCCAGAATGCGCCCAACACATTGCAATTCACCGCAACGGCCGAAGGACACAGCCTGCCGCTGGCGATGCCGCAGCCGCAGGGCGAAGGCCCGGACCCGCATGATTACTTCGATACGGCGCTAGGCGGCTGCAAGGCCATGACGCTGATGGTGTATGCACAGCGCAAGGGCTTGCCGCTGGAATCGGTGGGGGTGGAGGTGGTGCGCGATGCAAGCGAAGAGCGCAAGGGCATCTATCGTCTGACGGCCAAACTGACGTTGCACGGCGAGCTGTCGGATACGCAGATTGATGAGCTGCTGGCGATTGCCGAAAAATGCCCGATCCACAAGCTGATGACGGCGGTGGACGTGCAGGTGTCCACGCTGGTGGTGCGGCCCGACTGAGCGGCGGGCGGCGGTGTTGTCCGCCGTAGCGGTTCAACAGGGCGGGGCCTTGCCCCGCCCGATTCCCTGATCGAGGTAATTACTCTTCCATGCCCGGGACGATGGTCGAGAAACCGGCGTCCACGTGGGTGATTTCGCCCGTCACGCCGGCGGCCAGATCCGACAGCATGAAGGCGGCAACGTTGCCCACATCGTCGATGGTGACGTTGCGGCGCAGCGGCGCCTGCGATTCCACGAATTTCAGGATGGCCGAGAAGTCCTTGATGCCGCTGGCGGCCAGGGTCTTGATCGGGCCGGCCGAAATGCCGTTGGCGCGAATGCCGCGCGGGCCCAAGGCCGTGGCCAGGTAACGCACGCTGGCTTCCAGCGAGGCCTTGGCCAGACCCATCGTGTTGTAGTTGGGCACGACGCGTTCGGCGCCCAGATAGGTCAAGGTCAGTACCGAGCCGTTACGGCCTTCCATCAGCGGCAGTGCGGCCTTGGCCATGGCGGCGAAGCTGTAGGCCGAGATGTCGTGGGCGATGCGGAAACCTTCGCGCGACAAGCCATCCAGGAAGTTGCCGGCAATCGCTTCGCGCGGGGCGAAACCGATGGAGTGCACCAGGCCGTCAAGGCCATCCCAGTGCTGCGCGAGTTCGGTGAAGGCGCCTTCGATCTGGCTGTCTTCGGCCACATCGCAGGGCAGGACGATCTTGCTGCCGAATTCGGCGGCGAATTCGCTCACGCGATCCTTGAAGCGGTCGCCCACATAGGTGAACGCCAGTTCGGCGCCTTGCTGATGACAGGCGCGTGCAATGCCGTAGGCGATGGATCGGTTCGAAAGCACCCCGGTGACCAGGATGCGCTTGCCGGCGAGAAAGCCCATATTGTTTTCCTTTGATTTTTTCCTGCTGAAGACCGCCCATTTTAAGGAGTTTGGCGGCTTCGCGTATGTGGAAAAACGGCGCCTTGCGGGGCGCCGTCAGATTCGTTCAGACGAGAAGGTCAGCGTCAGGCGGGTGCCGCCCGATTCAGCCGCGAGCGTTGGTGCCCGGGATGCGCAGCGCCGTACCCACCTTCAGCGCGCTGCCCTTGATGTTGTTCAGCGCGCGCAGCGCATCAACCGACGTGCCGTATTGCTTGGCCAGCGAGAACAGCGTGTCGCCCTGGCGCACCTTGTGCGTGCGCACGTTGGGGCGGGCGCTGGCCACGCGGGCGGGCGGGGCCGCCACCGTACGGGCGCGCGGGGTTACGGCCTTGTTATCGGACGGCGCTTGTTCCAGCGCGCCCACGGGCGCCGCCAGCGACGCCAGCTGCACGCCACCCGAACCCGCTTCGCCCGGCACCAGCAAGGCCTGGCCCGAGGCCGACTTCTGGCGCGAGCCGATGTCGTTGGTTTCACGCAGCTTGGCTTCGGTGACGCCGAAACGCTTGGCGATCGACGCGTACGATTCGCCGCGGCGCGAATGGTAGATCTTCCAGGCGCTCAGGTCGCCCTTGTAGTTCGTGAGATTGGCGTTGAAGATCTCGACGCGGTCGGCCGGCAGCAGCAGCGTGGGGCCGTGGTCGCCGCGGATGACGGGGCGGTTGAACGACGGGTTCAGCGCCTTGAATTCGTCCAGCGGCATTTCGGCCAGCTTGGCGGCGATTTCCAGGTCGATGTCGCTGTTCTTTTGCACCGTCACGAAGTAGGGCGTGTTGCCCACCGGCGGCAGCGCGACTGCATAGCGCTGCGGGTCGGCAATGATGTTCTTGATGGCCTGCAACTTAGGCACGTAGTTGCGGGTTTCGTCGGGCATGTTCAGCGACAGGTAGTCGGTGTTCTGACCAGCCGCTTCATTCTTGGCCATGGCGCGCTGCACCGAGCCTTCGCCCCAGTTGTACGAGGCCAGCGCCAGGTACCAGTCGCCCTGCATCTCAAACAGTTTTTCCAGGTAGTCCAGCGCCGCGTTGGTCGAGGCGATGGGGTCGCGGCGCTCATCGCGCCACCAATCCTGCTTCAGGTTGAAGTGCGTACCCGTGGCCGGCACGAACTGCCACAGGCCGGAGGCTTGCGCGCGCGACAACGCGGTCGGGTTGTAGGCGCTTTCCACGAAAGGCAGCAGCGCCAGCTCGGTCGGCAGGCCGCGGCGGTTGATTTCATCGACGATGAAATACAGATACTTGCCCGCGCGTTCGGCCATACGCTGAACGGCCTCGGGGTGGGACGCGTAGTAGTCGGTCCACTGCTGCGAGAGGTCGGTGTTCAGGTTGGGAATGGCGAAACCGCGGCGGATGCGGTCCCAGGCGTCGGCCGGCGGGTTGGTCAGGTCGACCGTTCGGGACGTATCCCGGGCGATGTAACGCCCTTGGGAATTGGTGGTGAGGTTCTTGCTATCGGGGGCTTTGGTT
>CAJYKY010000089.1 GCA_913775005.1 uncultured Achromobacter sp. | reverse complement strand
CCGAAGGCAGCGGCCAAAGGCCGCAACGAGGATGACGCAGGGGCCGTCCGGAGCGAAGGCTCCGGACCGCAATCGTTGCCCCGCGCGCCCCGCGACACCGCCGCGCCGGGCGTCAAAAGAAAGCCCGCACCGTCGCGCCATAACCCCACCCCCACCAAGCCCACCCACACACACAAAACCATCCAGGCGTACAATCCCGAAAGTCGTTAACACGACATGCAGTACGTCTTCAGGGCGGGGTGCAATTCCCCACCGGCGGTATGCCATGCAATATGGCGAGCCCGCGAGCGCCCGGCGTCTTCGGACATCGGGGTCAGCAGATCTGGTGAAATGCCAGAGCCGACGGTCATAGTCCGGATGAGAGAAGATGTGCCGACACACCACCGCTTGTCCGGGCGCCGACGCGCCCGGCCTTTCGTATTGCGTTCGGCTGTCAATTAGCCCTGAAACGTTTTTCGCCCACTTTTCTTTTGCGAGAGCGTTTCAACAATGTCCAACCTCAATACCCCGCAGTCCCTCCCCAGCCTGGCTTCTCAGCCCTTCGCCGCCCGCCTGCAACGCGCGCTGCACCATCTGCGCCTGGGCCGCCCCGTCATCCTCATGGACGACTTCGACCGCGAAAACGAAGCCGATCTCATCGTCGCCGCCGACAAGCTCACCGTGCCCGTCATGGCCCAGCTCATCCGCGACGGCAGCGGCATCGTCTGCCTGTGCCTGCCCGGCGACACCCTTGACCGCCTGGAACTGCCCCCGATGGTCCAGCGCAACCAAAGCCGCTTCGCCACCGCCTTCACCGTCTCCATCGAAGCGCGCGAAGGCGTCAGCACCGGCGTCTCTGCCGTCGACCGCGTCACCACCATTCGCGCCGCCATCTCGCCCACCGCGCAAAGCGAAGACATCGTCAGCCCCGGCCACGTATTCCCGCTGCGTGCCCAGCCCGGCGGCGTGCTGACCCGCCGCGGCCACACCGAAGGCTCCGTCGACCTGGCCGTGCTGGCCGGCCTGCGCCCCGCCGGCGTGCTGTGCGAACTGATGAACGCCGACGGCACCATGATGCGCGGCGCCTCATTGGAGCGCTACGCCGCCCAGCACGGCCTGGTTGCGCTGACCATCGCCGAACTGGCAGACCACCTGCAACAACTCAAGGACGGTCAGGCTGAATCCATCGACGACGAAGTCCTGGAAATGGCCGCCACCGTCTAAGCGCGCCCCCAGCGTCACGGGGCGCCACGGGGCTGTGATCCATCACCGCCCCGTGGCACCCGGCGCCGCACGTCTCAGCGCCACCGCCACGCTCACCGCCGCCAGCGCACACACACCCCCCATCCCATACACCGCGCCGTACCCGCGCGCATCCGCCAACCACCCCGCGAGCGGCCCGCTAAGCCCCAACGCCACATCCAGAAACGCCACATACGCGCCCATCGCCGCCCCTCGGCTCGCCGCTGGAACGCGCCGCACAGCCTCCACGCCGAACGCCGGAAACGCCAGCGAATAGCCCGCCCCCGTCAACAAGGCTCCGCCATACGCCCATGCCGGCGCCACCGCAGACCAGATCAAGCCCTGGCCCACGGCCTCGACCAGCACGCACACCAACGCCACACGCGCACCGCCCAGCTTGTCCGGCAAGCCTGCAAAAAACACCCGCGCCGCAATAAACCCCACGCCAAACGCACTGAACATCCACGCTGCGCCGTCCCACCCGCGCTGCGCAAAGAACAGACTGACAAACGCGGTAATCACACCGAAGCCCACGCTCGTCAATGCCAGCCCCAAGCCCGGCAACGACACCATCCCCACCACCCGATAGAACGGGGTCCGTACGCCTGCGGCGGCCGGCACCGCGCGTTGACGCCACACCAACGCCAAGGCCAACAACGGAATCGCCACTGTCGCCCACGCAATCCCCGCGAAACCCGCCGACCGATACAACCACATCCCCGCCGGCGCGCCCAGCGCATACGCCGCATAGATCGCCACCCCCACCCAGGCCATCACCCGGCCCGCGTTCTGCGGCCCCACGCGGCCCACGCCCCAGCTCAGCGCGCCGGTGACGATCAGGCTTTCCGCGCACCCCATCAACGCCCGACCGGCCAGCAGCGCGGTCAACGCCCCCTGTGCCCACGCCGACCACTGCTCGGCCAGCAGATAAAGCCCTCCCGCCGCCGCCCCCAGCACAAAGCCAATCACAACCGCGCGCCGCGCGCCCCGGCGATCCGCCAAAGACCCCGCGTAGGCGCGCGACATCAGCGCAGCGGCAAACTGCAAGCCCGCCACCACGCCCACCACCACCGCGCCCATTCCCAACGTGCCGTCCACATAGAGCGGCAATACCGGCATCGGCAGGCCCACCATGAAAAATCCAATGAACACTGCCAGGACCAACGGCAGCAATTGCGCAAAAATAGAGCGCACGGGTCCCTGGGCCGTGGGCGCCGCCCCGGCCGTCGATACATTCGACATGAAGAATCCTTGAAAGGGAAATGACACTCCGAAACCATCGCGAGAATTCGGCGATGGCATAATCCGCGCTTGCGGTTTTCCACCCGGACTGTCTGCCGCAAATTTTATGAGCCTATGCTCAGGTTTGATACTCGCCTTTCCACGCATCCATGACTGCCATTCCCCAGCCCCGGAAATCACCGCGCCAACTCCGGTCCCAGCACACCGTCGACACGATTCTGCAAGCCACGGCTCGCGTTCTGGCCGCGCACGGCTACGCAGGCACCAACACCAACCTGATCGCTGAAACAGCGGGGGTCAGCGTCGGATCGCTGTACCAGTATTTTCCAAACAAGAACGCGCTGATCGCCGCGCTGCACCAGCGCCACGACAACCAGATGCTGGATGTCATCGATGATGTGCTGAACAGCAACCCCGCCGCCACGCTGACGGAACGCGTGGCCGCCATCGTCCAGGCCATGCTGCACGCACACATGCTGGAACCCGCGCTGCACCGCGTGCTGGAACGCGAATTTCCGCTATTCGATACGCCGCGTGAACACAGCCTGGCCGATCAGGATATCCACCGCCGCATGCGGCATCTGCTGGAACTGCATCGCGCCGAGATCGTGCAACAGGATCGCGACCTGGCCACGTATGTCGTGCTGCGCATCATGGAATCGTTGGTGCACGCCATGACACTGGAGCCGCCGGCGGGGTTCGACACCCGGCAACTGGAACAAGCGGTGGTCGATGCCGTGATGGGTTATCTGGCTACGCCGGGCGGCGCGGCACCCGTCAAGACACGTAAAGCGGCGACCGCGACCAGCCGTGCGCCCGCCAAGAAAACGCCGCGCCGCAAAGCCGCAGCCTGATCCGGCGTCGGGACGTCAACAGGGCGTCGACGATGCAGATGCTGCGGTGATGCACAGCGAGCGGCGCTTAACGAATGGCGCCCAGCGCTGTGCTCAGCGGCTCGCGTCCTGCGCCATGCGGGCCAGGCAGTCCGCCGCCTTCCCCACCACAATGCGCGCGCTGCACGCCAGCATCAGATTCAGATTCATGCCGAAGTCTTCAACGGTGTAGCCGTCCGCATCCACCATGCGCGACGCGCCATCGTCGGCCGCCGCGCCCACCGCCACCTGATCGATCAAGGTGCCAGCCTGGCTGGTGTACGCCCACACCGTCTTGCCGCAAGCAATCGCGTAACCCACTTCAAACGCCGTGCCCGAATCAGGCTCGTTGCCGCGAAACAGGTTCAGGTTGGCCATCACCATATCGGCACGGCGGATCAGCGCCACGTTCTCGCGATAGATCCATTGCGCCAGCGCCGGGCCGGTCAAGCCTTGCGGCGCGTCGTTATCCAGCGGGAACAAGCCTTCAAACCCATACGTGGCACACAGCGCTTTCAGCCGTTGACCCTGCGCCACGGCATCGGGCAGAAAGACATCAAACCCCGCCAGGTAAACGCTGCGCATCAGGATGACTCCGGTTCTGAAACGTTGAAAGCCTCGCCCGTGGCGAAGAAGGATCCGCCGGCGACATAATGGATCGAACGCCGGTCGTCTTGCGGAAAATGCCAGCGGTTCTGCGAAAACACATCCGGCGCCGCCCAGGCCGCCACCACCTCGCCGATGAACAGATCATAAGCCTGCTGGTTATGCGGCTCGGGCACCACCCGGCATTCCAGCCAGCCCAGGCAATCGGCCACCAGCGGTGCGCCGATCTGGCTCGCGGGAAAGGTCTTGAACCCGCTTGCAGCGAACTTGTCTTCGCCCCGGCCCGTCTCCGACCCCACCTTCAACGTTGCCGCCGCCTGCGCGCGCGACGGAATGCACAGCGCAAATTCACCCGACGCTTCGATGAGTTCGCGCGTGTAGGTGTTCTTGTCCACCACCACCAACATCTTGGGCGGATTGAAATCCAGCGGCATCGCCCACGCCGCCGCCATGACGTTTTGCGCATCGCCATGCGCGCTGGTCACCAGCACGGTCGGACCGTGATTCAGCAACAGATAAGACCGGGCAAGCTCAACGGGTTCAACGGAGGACATGGTGGACGCGCTTAAAACATGCCGTTCTGATTGGCGGGGTTTTCGGGAATTTCCTGGCTGACGTCCCAGTGCTCGACGATCTTGCCCTTTTCAACGCGGAAGATATCCACAACCGCCTGACCACGATCTTCCGGCGAATCGCGCCACAGGTTGTGAATCATGACCAGATCGCCTTCGGCAATCACGCGCTTGATCTCAACAATGGCTTGCGGATGCTGGCCGAAATAGGCGGGGAAGAAATCCACCATAGGACCCACGCCATCATGCATATACGGGTTGTGCTGCACGTAGTTGGGGCTGACGTACTGACGCACGGCCTCGTCGATCTCGCGGTCCTGGAACATCATGCGAAAGAACGAAACCACGATCTCCTTGTTCGACTGCGGGGGAGCCGCGTGCGCCGGCGCGACGGCCAGGCAGTTGGACGCAACCACCACACAGGCGGCCAAGGATTTCCACTTCATACGCATACAGGACAACTCAGGATGACGCCGATTGGCGGCCTGCCAGTTTACAAACAAAAACGGGGCATACGCCCCGGCTGCACAGTGAAAAAACGAGCCCTTGACGGGCTCGTTTTTACTTGTGCAAGAGGGCTGTTAATACGCACTCCGCAGGCTCAGTAGCCGACGGTGAAGCGGCGCCGCGAATGCTTGGGCGTTTCGATTTCATCGGCCAGCGCAATCGCATAGTCTTCCATCGAGATCCAGCTCTTGCCTTCTTCATCCGCCAGCAGGTGGTCATCGCCAATGCGGAACGTGCCCGTGCGCTCGCCGGGCTCGAACAACGCCGACGGTGAAATGAACGTCCAGTTCAGCACCTTCTCTTGACGCAGCGTATCCAGGAACACCACACCGGCGCGCGCTTCGGGCTTGTAGGCGTCCGGGAATTCGGGTGTATCGATCAGCAGCGTACCGGGCGCCACCAGCAGGCTGCCCGCGCCGCCCACCACCAGCAAGCGCGGCACGCCGGCGTTCTTCACGGCGGCCAGCAGCGGCTTGGCGTCGGTAGAAACGAATCGCGTGGCGCTGATAACGGCGTCGTGGCCGGTCAACAGCGGGGTCAGGGTGGCGGGGTCGGTGGCATCGCCTTGTTGCACGGTCAGGCCGGGCTGGGCGTTCACGTCGGCGGGATTGCGGGCAATGCCGGTGACTTGATGGCCGCGCTTGAGCAGTTCGTCTGCCACGCGGGAACCGACGCGTCCGGTAATGCCGATCAATGCAATTTTCATGGTCTTGCTCCTAGGGAGGAAGAACCGGGACGGGCGGCGCAACATGCGCCATCACGCGTCCCGGTTCAGGCAAATCCATACTATTCGGTCAAATCCGAACAAAAAACCCAGAAAATCGGAAGAGTTTTTTGCAATTTACGCATCAATCGACCGAACTTACGCGGCGGCGCGTTGCGCCTGATACACCTGCAAATGCGCGTAGGCCACGCGCAGATAGGTGGCGTCAACGCCCAGCGTGCGGGCGCGGTGCACCATGTCACCCACGATGTGATCCGCTTCCACCTGCGCCCCCTGGCGCAAATCGCGGAACATGGACGCCGTCATCGGCTGCGTGCGATCGCTGATCAACTTCTGCGACGCCGCGTCCGCCTCGGGGCGCACGGCATGGCCGGACGCAGCAGCCACCGCCTGCGATTCCTGCAACAGGCCTTTCAGAATGTCGATACCGTCGTCCGTTGATGCAATCTGCCCGACCGAGCCGCGCATCAGGCAGGTGGCGGCGGCCAGCGTCGTCAGCATGACGTACTTTTCCCAGATGTCCTGGTAGATGTCGTCGCTCAGGCGGCTGACGTATTCGCCGCCCGCCAAGGCCTGCTCCAGCGCCACGCCGCGTTCGCTGCGCGCCGGGCCGGCCCGTTCACCGAACACGATGTTGGCGTGCTTGCCCAGGTGCACCACTTCGCCTTCCGGGCCGAGCGTGGCGTTGATCTGGCACAGGCCGCCCAACACACGATGGGCGCCGAACTCGCGGTCCAGTACGTCGTACTGCAACACGCCATTCATGATGGGCAGCACCGCCGTATCCGGGCCGACCGCCGGGCGGATGGCCTCGATGGCGCTGGTAAGGTCATAGGCCTTACAGCTGAGCACAACGACGTCGTAATGGCCATCCAAGGTCTGCTGCGTGACCAGCTTGGGTTGCAGCGTGACGTCGCCCAGCGGGCTTTGAATCCGCAGGCCTTGGTCGCGGATGCGCGCGGCGCGCGGTTCGCGCACCAGGAAGGTCACGTCCGCACCCGCCTGGGCGGCGCGTCCGCCGAAATATCCACCCGTGCCGCCGGCACCCAAAAACAACAACCGCATTCGTCTCTCCTGTGGCCGCCCGATGGTATTGCGGGCTGATATGAAACTGATGGAATTATGCGCTTGGCGCCGCGGCGCGCGCGTCGTCATCGTCTTGCGTCTGATCTGGCGCCTGGCCGTGATCCTGCTGCGCCCAAGCCTCGTAGCCGCCTCGCAGCGCCCACGTGCGGGGATATCCCGCCGCACGCAGCCGGGCGGCCAGCATGGCGGCCGAAATCTCGTTGGGGCAGGCGCAATAGACCACGATGTCGGATTCCAGCGCGTGCGGATCCAGCGTGGGCAAAGGCGCCTTCAGGTCCACGGCAATGGCGCCGGGAATCCGGGAAGCATCGCGCTGCGCCTCGGGGCGCACGTCAAACACCACCGTCTTGCGACCGTCCTGCCGCCATTGACGCAGTTCATCAACGGACACACGCGGAATGACGCGCAGGCTGCGCAGCAGAATGCGGCGGCGCAGGTAACGCGTCAGGATGTACAGCGCCAGCACCGCCGCCAGCACGCCCAGGCCCATCGCGCCGTACGTGCTCAGGATCTCAAGCACATCGTTGACCACGCTATGGAACAGCCCGCCCAGCAGCAGGGCCGAGCCAGCCCAGATCATCGCGCCCACCAGGTCGTACAGCAGAAAGCGGCGGTACGCGGTGCCAGTCAGGCCGGCCATCACGGTAGACAGCGCCCCCGCGCCGGGCAGGAACTTGCACACCAGCAAGGCCCGCACGCCGATGCGCAGATACAGGCGCTGCGTCTGGCGGATGCAGGAGTCCTGCGACAGCGACATCTTGCAGATCACGCCCAGCAAGCGCGCGCCATACCGGCGGCCAGCGATATACCAAAGGGAATCGGCCAACAGGCACGCAACGGTGGCGGCCAGCCACGGCGTCAGCCATCCGGCCGCGCCGCCCAGCGCGCCCGCCGCGATCAGCATGGGATAGGCAGGCACGGGCAGGCCGGCCTGTTCAACGAGGACGTTGGCAAATACCAGCCACCCGCCGTATTGCTCGAGCAGCAATTGAATGTCTTGCATGGGAATTCCAGCTTGCCGCGCCCCGCGCGGCTCCTGCCGGGATTTTAGATGGGCTGACCGCCGCAGGACGGTAAGCGCCCACGGCCGACGCGGGTATGGACCGGGACGCGCCACCCTGGCGCATGGATGTCCACTTCCTGGGCACCAAGCACCATATTGGTGCTACGAATCCCCGCCAGGGTGCCTATAATCCTGCCCGGCCATCAGGATTCCCCGACTTGTCGCAAGGAACGCCCCATGGCATACAACTTGCTTCGCCAGGACTGGCTGCGAACCCGACCATCCGGATGGGGCGCGCCGCCAGGCGCCCCCATCCAATGACCGATCCCTTGCCTACGTTTTCGCCCGTTCGCCCCGGCATGCTTGCCGGCGGCCGCAACCGTGGAACGCCAGGCAGCCAAGACACGCGCGCGTCGCGGCTGGCGCCTTCTGGCCCAGGCCCGGCGGCCGCCACGCAGCCACTCTCCCATTCCGTTTCCATCCTCGCGTAGGAGTCACCCGCATGAAATCCTTGTCCACCCCGTTCGCTAGCGGCATCGCCCGCCGCGGCCTGCTCAAGCTGGCAGCGGCCGCCGCCGCTGGCGCGCTGCTGTTCTCGGGCGCTGCCCAGGCCCAGACGCCCGCCAAGACCAAGGTTGCCGCCATCTACACGGTGCCGGTCGAGCAGCAATGGGTGTCGCGTATTCATAAGGCGCTGACGGCCGCGCGCGACCGTGGCGAGATCGACTACACCTTCTCGGAAAACGTCACCAACGCCGACTACGAGCGCGTCATGCGCCAGTACGCCGAGCAAGGCAACAAGCTGGTGGTGGGCGAAGCCTTCGCCGTGGAAGCCGCCGCCCGCAAGGTCGCCAAGGACTATCCGCAGACCGCCTTCCTGATGGGCTCCTCGGGCAAGCCCCAGCAACCGAACTTCTCAGTGTTCGACAACTACATCCAGGAACCCGCCTACCTGACCGGCATGATCGCCGCCGGCATGAGCAAGACCGGCAAGATCGGCCTGGTGGGCGGCTACCCCATCCCCGAAGTGAACCGGCTGATGCAGGCCTTCATTGAAGGCGCCAAGGAAGTGAACCCGAAGGCGGAATTCACTGTCACCTTCATCGGTTCGTGGTTCGATCCCCCGAAGGCCAAGGAAGCGGCCTTCGCCATGATCGACAAGGGTGCGGACGTGCTTTACGCCGAGCGCTTTGGCGTGTCGGACGCCGCCAAGGAACGCGGCAAGCTCGCCATCGGCAACGTGATCGACACGCAGCCGCAATACCCCGAGACCGTGGTCGCGTCGGCGCTGTGGAGCATGGAGCCCACCATCGACGAAGCGCTCAAGCAAGTGAAGGCCGGCACGTTCAAGGCAGATGACTTCGGCCAGTACTCGCTGATGAAGCACAAGGGTTCGTCGCTGGCGCCGCTGGGCACCTTCGAATCGAAGATCCCCGCTGACCTGATCGCCAAGGTCAACGACAAGCAGAAGGCCATTCTGGACGGCAGCTTCACCGTCAAGGTCAACGACAAAGAACCCAAGTCCTCGGCACGATGAAACCAGCGCCTCTCGCCCTGCAACTGACGGGGATCACCAAACGCTTCGGCAGCCTGACGGCCAACGATGACATCTCGCTCACGCTCGCGCAGGGCGAGGTGCTGGCCTTGCTGGGCGAGAACGGCGCCGGCAAATCGACGCTGGTGTCGATTCTGTTCGGCCACTATGTGGCCGACGCCGGCAGTATCGAAGTATTCGGCAAGCCCTTGCCGCCCGGCCGGCCCGACGCCGCGCTGGCGGCGGGCGTGGGCATGGTGCATCAGCACTTCACCCTGGCCGACAACCTCACCGTGCTGGACAACATCATGGTGGGCACGGAATCGCTGTGGAAGTTGGCGTCCGGCCGGGGCGCAGCGCGCCGCCGGCTGGTTGAACTGGGCCAGCGCTTTGGCCTGGGTGTGAACCCGGACGCGCGCGTTGGCACGCTTTCGGTCGGCGAAAAGCAGCGCGTGGAAATCCTGAAGGCGCTGTATCGCGGCGCACGCGTGTTGATCCTTGATGAGCCGACGGCCGTGCTGACGCCGCAGGAAGTCGATGATCTGTTCGCCACGCTGCGCGGCTTTGTCGATGAAGGCCTGGCCGTCATCTTCATTTCACACAAACTGGACGAAGTGATGGCCGTGTCGCGGCGCGTGGCCGTGCTGCGCCAGGGCAAGCTTGTGGCCGAACGCGACACCGCCGCCACCAGTCCGGCCGAACTGGCAGAACTGATGGTGGGCCGCAAGGTCGTCATGCCGCATGCCGAAGCGGTGGCGGCAGGCGAACAGGCCGCGCCGGTCGTGACGCTGTCGCAGGTCACCGTGCGCGACAGCCGCGACGGCGCGCCGCGCCTGGACGCGCTGGACCTGGTGGTGCACCAGCATGAAATCGTGGCGATTGCGGGCGTAGCCGGCAATGGCCAGCAAGCCTTGGTGTCGGTACTGACGGGCTTGCGCCAACCGTCCGACGGCACGATCCGGCTGGGGCCCGAACACGCGGCCGCGCC
The DNA here is from genome assembly GCA_913775005.1 of uncultured Achromobacter sp. Classification (GTDB taxonomy): domain Bacteria; phylum Pseudomonadota; class Gammaproteobacteria; order Burkholderiales; family Burkholderiaceae_B; genus Achromobacter. The sequence goes on along the minus strand of CAJYKY010000089.1, from coordinate 23,797 downwards.
CACCACGCCCGCCGGCTGGACGGCTGCGCGCGTGGGCCGCATTCCCGAAGACCGCCACGGCGAAGGCATGATTGGCGACAGCCCGCTGTGGGAAAACGCCATCGTCGAAGACCTGAAAGACAAGCGCTTTGCGCGCTGGGGCCTGATCCGCGCGCGCGCGGGCAAGGCCTATGCCGCATCGCTGGCCAAGCAGTTCGACGTGCGCGCGGCATCGCTGGATGTGCGCACACGCAGCCTGTCCGGCGGCAATATGCAAAAGCTGATCCTGGGCCGCACGCTGGCGCGCGAACCGCGCTTCATCGTGGCCGACCAGCCCACCTGGGGCCTGGACATCGGCGCCGTCGCCTACGTGCGCGAGCAGCTGTTGGCCGCCCGCAAGCGCGGCGCCGGCGTGCTGCTGGTATCCGAAGACCTGGAAGAAATCTTCGCGCTGGCCGACCGCATTGCGGTGCTGTGCGGCGGCAAGCTCGTCGCCGTCAAGCCGGTAGCAGACTGGACGCCAGCCACCGTCGGCCTGGCCATGACGGGAACCCGCGCATGACGGCCCGCGCCGTCCTGCGCCGCTTCCTCCACTATTGAGCAACCCTCGCATGAAACTGATTCTGGAACGCCGCCCCGAGCCCAGCCGCCTCGCGCTGGCCTTGGCCCCGCTTGCGGCCATCCTCTTTACGCTGGCCGTGTGCACCTTGCTGGTCAGCTGGGCGGGCGCGCCCGTGGGCCGCACGTATGCGCTGCTGTTCGAAGGCGCATTCGGCTCGCGCTTTGCGCTGTCTGAAACGCTGACGCGCGCCACTCCGCTGATGCTGACCGGCCTGGCCTGTGCCGTGGCGTTCCGCGCCCGCTTCTACAACATCGGCGCGGAAGGGCAGTTGTACCTGGGCGCGCTGGCTGCGGTGGCCATCGGCGGTCTGCACGACGGCACCGGGTTCGATCTGCCGGTGCCCGTCCTGTTCGGGGGCATGATGCTTGCGGCCGCGCTGGCGGGCGCCTTGCTGCTGCTGATCCCCGCGCTGCTCAAGACGCGGCTGGGCGTGGACGAAGTGGTCACCACCTTGCTGGGCAACTTCATCGTGCTGTTGTTCGTATCGATGATGCTGGACGGCCCCATGAAAGACCCGATGGCGATGGGCTGGCCGCAATCCGTCGCGCTCAATGGCGACCTGGAACTGGGCAAGCTGATCGAACGCACGCGCGCACACACCGGCCTGCTGTGGGCGGCCGGCCTGGCGCTGGGCCTGTGGCTGTTGAACCGCTACACGGTGTTCGGCTTTCAGATGCGCGCGGTGGGCGCCAACGCGCACGCCTCGCGCTTTCTGGGCCTGCCCGTGAACCGCGTGATGCTCGGCACCGCCATGCTGTCCGGCGCGCTGGCCGGGCTGGCGGGCGCGATCGAAGTTGCGGGCCGCACCGGCTACGTCACCTTGGATATGTCGCCCGGCTACGGCTACACCGGCGTCGTCGTCGCGATGCTGGCGGGCTTACATCCGCTGGGCGTGATCCTGGCCAGCATCTTCGTGGCCGGCATGCTGGTGGGCGCCGACAGCATGAGCCGCGCCATCGCCGTGCCGAACTACATCGCCGACGTCATCGTCGCCACCTCGTTGCTTGCCATGCTGGTCGCGACGCTATTTGCGCAGTACCGCCTGCGCCGCAACCGGGCTTGAGGAGCACGCCATGGAATGGATGGATCTGTTGAGTTCCTCGGCCTTCTGGGTGGCCGTGTTGCGCCTGGCCACGCCGTTGATCCTGGGCACGCTGGGCGTGTTGCTGTGCGAACGCGCGGGGGTGTTGAACCTGGGCATCGAAGGCATCATGGCCGCCGGCGCCTTCACCGGCTGGCTGGTCGTGTATCTGGGCGCGCCGTTGTACGTGGGCGTGCTGGCGGCTGCGCTGGCGGGCGCGGTGTTCGGCTTGCTGCATGCGGTGCTGACGGTGCCGCTGGGGCTGTCGCAGCACGTGTCCGGGCTGGGCGTGACGCTGCTGGCCACCAGCCTGTCTTACTTTGCCTATCGCGTGACGTTTCCCAGCGTCAATACGCCGCCGACCATCACGCCCTTTGCCGAAATGAAGTTTCTTGACGGCATTCCCGTCATCGGCCCGGTGCTGGCAGGGCAGACGCCGATGACGCTGATTGCGCTGGCGGCGGTGCCTATCCTGGCGTGGGTGCTGAACCGCACGCCGGTGGGATTGGCGATCCGCATGGTGGGCGAGAACCCGGCCGCCGCCGAAGGGCAGGGCCTGTCGGTCACGCGCTTGCGGATGGGCGCCATTGTTGCCGGGTCTGCGCTGATGGGTGTCGCGGGCAGCTTCCTGACGCTGGCCGCGTTCAACGCGTTCTTTTTCAACATGGTCAATGGCCGGGGCTGGGTCTGCGTGGCGCTGGTGGTGTTTGCGTCGTGGCGGCCCGGCAAGGCCTTGCTGGGCGCGCTGATCTTTGCGTTCTTCGATGCCTTGCAGCTGCGTTTGCAGCAGGGCGGGGCGGCATTGCCCGGCCTGCCCGAGCTGCCGTATCAGGTGTACCTGATGCTGCCGTACGTGCTGTCGATTCTGGCGCTGGTAGTAATGGCGCGCCGCGCCGCGTATCCGCAGGCGTTGATGAAGCCCTACCGGAAGGGCGAACGCTAAAGGGTTGAGCCCACCCCCGACGCGCTGCGCGCCTCCCCCTCAAGGGGGCACCGCTACGGACCGGAGGGTGGTCCCACCCCCGAAACGCTGCGCGCCTCCCCCTCAAGGGGGCACCGCTACGGACCGGCGGAGCCGGCTCCGTGCGGTCCCGCTTCTTCGCATGGGGCGAGCGTGCTTTGGTTTGTAGTACCGTGATTTACTGATTTTTTTGGATGCACCCATGCTTGATCTGATCATCAAGAACTGTACGCTGGCCGATGGCCGCACGAATATCGACATTGGCGTGGCGCAGGGCCGCATCACGGCGGTGGAACCCGCGTTGAAGGCCGAGGCCGGTCAGACGGTGGATGCCGCCGGTCAATTGGTAAGTTCGCCCTTCGTGGACGCGCACTTCCATATGGACTCCACGCTGTCCTTCGGCCTGCCGCGCGTAAACCAGTCCGGCACGCTGCTGGAAGGCATCGCACTGTGGGGCGAGCTGAAACCGCTGCTGACCCAGGAAGCGCTGGTTGAACGCGCGCTGGCGTATTGCGATTGGGCCGTGGCACGCGGCCTGCTGGCCATCCGTTCGCATGTCGACATCTGCGACCCGCGCCTGCTCGCCACTGAAGCGCTGCTGCACGTGCGCGAAAAGGTCAAACCCTATCTGGACCTGCAACTGGTCGCCTTCCCGCAAGACGGCGTGCTGCGTTCGCCGGGCGCGCTCGACAACCTGAAGCGCGCGCTCGATATGGGTGTGGACGTGGTGGGCGGCATTCCGCACTTTGAACGCACCATGCAGGACGGCGCCGAATCCGTGCGCATCCTGTGCGAACTGGCAGCCGAGCGCGGCCTGCGCGTCGACATGCATTGCGATGAAAGCGACGACCCCTTGTCGCGCCACATCGAAACGCTGGCGTACCACACGCAGCGCCTCGGCCTGCAAGGCCGCGTCACCGGTTCGCACCTGACGTCCATGCATTCGATGGACAACTACTACGTGTCCAAGCTGATTCCGCTGATGCGCGAAGCAGGCGTTGCCGCCATTGCCAACCCGCTCATCAACATCACGCTGCAAGGCCGCCACGACACCTATCCGAAGCGCCGTGGGATGACGCGCGTGCCGGAACTGCTGGCCGCCGGCGTGCCGGTGGCCTTTGGCCATGACTGCGTGATGGACCCCTGGTACAGCCTGGGTTCAGGCGACATGCTGGAAGTGGCGCACATGGGTCTGCACGTGGCCCAGATGACGGGCCAGGACGCCATGCGCGCCTGCTTTGAAGCCGTGACGACCACGCCCGCGAAGATCCTGGGCTTGGACGAAACCGGTATCGCGGTCGGCAAGCGCGCCGACCTCGTGCTGCTGCAAGCGCGCGACGCCGTCGAAGCGCTGCGCCTGCGCGCGACCCGCCTGATGGTGCTGCGCGCCGGCCAGGTGGTGGCGACCACGCCGCCCGCCACCGCCACCCTGAACCTGCCGGGCCGCCCTGGCCAGGTCAGCTTTCAGACACCGGCCCGCTGACAAACGCCGGCCGCTTGGCGGCCGTCACAATGATCTCCACCAGCAGCTCGGGCGCGGCCAGCTTGGCCTCGCACGTGGCGCGGGTGGGCATCGCATCTGGCAGCGCCCATTCGGCCCACACGCCGTTCATACCGGCAAAGTCGCGGTCGATGTCCTTCAACCAGATCTGCACCGACAGCAAGCGCGACTTGTCGGTGCCGGCCTGCGCCAGATAGCCATCGATCTTGGCCAGCGCGTCGCGCGTCTGCGCGGCAATACCGCCTTCCGCATTGGACGTCACGCCCGCCACGTACACCGTGTCGCCATGGATCACGATGCGGCTCAGGCGTTGGTTGGTTTCCTTGCGCACGATGTCGTCGTTGTTCATTCGTCTTGCTCCTTTTGCGTTGGCGTGGACGCGCTGCCCGCGTCCGTGAAACGTGTAATGCGAAACGGCGCAATCGGCAGGTCCGTTGCGCCCGTGGTGATCAGGTCGGCCATGATGCGGCCCACAATCGGCCCCAGTTCAAAGCCATGCGCCGAAAAGCCGAACGCGTGAAACGCGGTGTCGTGCCGGCTGCTGCGGCCGATGACGGGAATCTCGTCGGGCATGGCGGCTTCGATACCCGCCCAGCCCCGGTTCACGATGGCATTGCGCATGTGCGGGAACAGGTCGCACACCGTGCGCGCGCCTTCGGCCAATGAACGGAAATCCAGCTCGGTCCATTCCGCATCGCGATCCACCCACGCGCGCCGTCCGCCGCCGATCAGCACTGTGCCGTTGCTGCGCTGCTTGAATGACAGCGCACGGCCGGTGCCCAGCACCACCGGGTCCAGGAAGTGATCCATGCGCAGCGTCACCAGCATCATCGGGCTGATCGGCATCAGCGGCACGGGCTCGCCCCATTGCGCCGCGATGCGATCGGCCCACGCGCCTGCACAGTTCAAGACTTGCGGCGCGGTGTAGACGCCAGCGTCAGTCGCCACGCGCCACTGGCCATCTTCGTGCGTGACCGCTTGCACGCGCACGCCTTCCATAAAATGCGCGCCCAGGCTGGCCGCCTTCATCCGGAACGCACGCGTAGTGCGATAGGGATCGGCAGCCGCGTCTTCGCGGGCGATAAGGCCGCCCTGGATCGTGGGCGCGATGGCGGGGATCATGGCCAGCAGATCGTCGGCGCTGATCCATTGCTCATGCGTGTAGCCATGTTCCGTCATGGTGTGCAGCCGCGCCTGCAAGGTGGCCGCATCGGCTTCGGTTTCCGCCACACGCACCTGGCCGTGCTGCTCGAATCCGCAGTCGTCATCCACCAGGTCGCCGATGCGATACCAGAGTTCGCGCGAGGCCAGCGCCAGTGGCACTTCTGCCAGATGCCGCGACAAGGTCCGCACGCCGCCCGCGTTCACGCCCGACGCATGGCGGCCCACGTAGTTCTTTTCGACGACCAGCACGTCCACGCCCGCGCGCGCCAGATGCAGCGCGGCCGAGCTGCCATGCAGGCCCCCGCCGATGATGATGACTTGCGCCGACCGCGTTGCACCGGTCATAACGTCGTTCCTTTCGCCCGCAGCAGTTCGAAGGTTGCGCCGCAGGTCGGCATGGGATTCATTTCTTCAGACGCACCACGGCCTGACGCGAATCATCGGTTTGCGGCAGCGACGCCAGCTCGCCCAGCGTCAGCGGCTTGGTCGGAAAACGCAGCCGGTAGTAGCCGACTTCCTGGGTCGGCACGCCGCGCTCTTCGGCGATGATCTCGGCCACCGTCAGCCCGCAAAAGCGACCCTGGCAAGGCCCCATGCCGCAGCGCAGGAAAGCCTTCATTTGGTTCGGCCCGCTGCAACCGAGCTTGACGGTGTCACGCACTTGCGCCGCCGTGACTTCCTCGCAGCGGCACACGATGGTGTCGCCCGTGGGCCGGCGAAACGCGTCGGGCGCCTTGTACAGCGCATCGAAGAATTCGCGGCCCCGCACAGCACGCGCCAGCGCCTCGCGCGGCGCAGCGGCCTCGCTATCGCGACGCGCGGCATCGATGCGGCCCAGCAGATGCGCCGCCTGCAACGCCGCCAGCCGGCCGCGATGTTCTGCCGCCAACGCACCCGCAATGCCCGCGCCATCGCCCGCCATGCCGATGCCATCCACCGACGTCAGGCCCCAGTCATCCACCTGCGGCTCCCAACAGTCGAGCGCGTCGTTCCAGCGATGCTCCGCACCCACCGCGCGCGACAGGTTCACGTTCGGCACCACGCCTTGATGCAGCATCAGTTGTTCGGCGGGCAGGGTCTTGGTGACGCCGCCTGCTGTGTAGCGCACGCTTTGCAACTTGCCGTCGCCCAGCGCCTCCAGCGAGGTGACACCCTTGACGATCGGCACGGCCGCCTTCACGGCGCGCAACAGCTTCAAGCCTTTGCCCAGATACGGCGAACGCAGAAAACCCCACACCTTGGGCAGCGCTTGGCCCATGCGGCCCGGCGGCGTGGTTTCCAGCAGCGCGTCGATCTTCACGCCCGCATTCAGGTACTGCCAAGCCACCAGGTACAGCAGCGGGCCGCTGCCTGCCAGCACGGTGCGATCCGCCGGCACCACGCCGGACGATTTGAGCAGGATCTGCGCCGCCCCTGCGGTGATGACGCCGGGCAGCGTCCAGCCGGGAATGGGGAAGGGGCGCTCCTGCGCGCCGGTGGCCAGCAGCAGACGCCGCGCGTGCACGATGCGCGCTTCGCCCGCCACGGAATACGCCACCTCGAAGCCCTTGTCGGGATGCGGCGCCGTGTGTTCGGCCACGGCCCAGACGGTTGCGTTCGGTACGTAGCGCGCGCCCGATTGCTTGAAGGGTTCGACCAGCGTCGCGCCATGCCAGTAGTCTTCGCCCAGGATGTTCTTGTTCGTCACCGGCGTGGTGGTGATGGCGCGATAGATCTGACCGCCCGGCGCCGGCTGTTCGTCCAGCAGCACCGTATTCACGCCCAGCTTGGCGGCCAGCGTCGCCGCTGCCAGGCCCGCCGGGCCTGCGCCCACCACCAGCAAATCGCATTGCGTCGTATCGATCATGCCTGCACCTTGCGCGCGCCCAGCTGGCGCTCGATCTTCATGCCTTCGCTCACGGCCGTCATGCAGCCCTGCTGATTCGCCTGGCCATCAATGGTGACCAGGCAGTCGTAGCACACGCCCATCATGCAATAGGGTCCACGCGGCACCTCGTTGACCGCCGTATCGCGACAGGCCGACACGCCGCCCGCGAACAACGCCGCCGCCACGCTATCGCCTTGCCGGCATTGCAGCTCGGCCCCGTTGACCGTTACGCGCACCGGCGCGCCCTGCGCCTGGCGCTGCGCCTCGTCAAGCCTCTTGAACATGGAACCTCCGGGTCGAGAAGGGCGCCATGTCGTCGGCCAGCTGGCCGGCGGCGATCATGGGCGCCAGATTGAGTGCATGCGCGGCGGCCAGCGTCACGCCGCTATGACAGGTGGCGACAAAGGCGCCGGGGCACGTTTCCGATTGTTGATAAACAGGAAAGCCGTCTTTGGACATCACGCGCAGCGCCGCCCAGCTGCGCACGACGCGCACATCGCGCAAGGCAGGCAGTGTGCGCACGGCGCGGTCGGCCAGCGTGCCAAGAATAGGCAGGCCTACCTGGTTATCCACATAGCCGGCTTCTTCCTGCGAATCGCCGATCAGCCATGTGCCTTCGTCGGTTTGGCGCAAGGTCGACAGCGGCGTTTCCAGCATGCGCCGCGTGCGCTCCAGCACCACGATCTGGCCGCGCTGCGGGCGCACCGGAACGTTCAGACCCACTTGCGCGCCCAGTTCTTTGTTGGACAGGCCTGAGGCCAGCACCACCTTCTTGGCGCGCACCGTGCCAGCGGGCGTGGCGATGTCGAACACGCCGTCGCGTTGCGTAATCGCTTGCGCCGGACGGCGCGGCAGGTAATCCACAACCCGCTGTGCAAAACTCATGTGCAGCGCGCGCAGCAGCTTGAGCGGATTGGCGATGCCATCCACCGGCGTCCACGTGGCGCCGCGCACCTCGGGGCCGATACCGGGCACCAGGTCGGCGACCTCTGCGCGGTCCAGCAGCTTCCAGTCGTATTGCGCCATGCCGGGCTGCGCCAGCAGCGTCTGCATGAACTTGCCGCGCGCCTCCATCTCTTCGTCGCTCAGCAGCGCATGCAGCCCGCCGCGTTGCTCCAGGTGCACGTCCACGCCGGTTTCGTCGCGCAGCAGCGCGGCCAGCTGCGGCCAGCCCGTGGCGGACGTCATCGTCCACACGCCATAGCGAGGCAGGCCCATGCCTTTGCTCTGCACCCACACCAGGCCGAAGTTGCCGCGTGAGGCGCGATACGCCACGTCGCCTTCGTCCAGCACAGCCACATGTTCCAGCTCGCGCCGCAGGCCGTAGGCGATGGCGGAACCCACCAGCCCACCGCCGATCACCATGGCATCGTAAATGCCGCGATGCGCGGGCGCACGCGGCGCCCCAACAGTCTCGTCCGTCATTAGCGTCCCTTTCCTACAAACAGCTTTTCCAGGCCGACCACGCGGTCCAGGATGAAGATGGCGATGATCGTCACGTAGATCAGCACTGCCGACACGGCCGTCACGAGCGGGTCGATGGTGTCTTCGATATGCAGGAAGATACGCACCGGCAAGGTGGTCGTGGACGGCGAGGCAATGAAGATCGACATGGTCAACTCATCAAAACTCGTGATGAAGGCGATGACCCAGCCGCTGACCACGCCCGGCAACAGCAGCGGCAGCACCACCCGCCGGAACGCCGTCCAGTTGGACGCGCCCAGCGACTGCGCCGCGCGTTCCAGCGCCGGGTCGATGCCGGTGGCCGACGCCAGCACCAGGCGCAGCGCATACGGCATCACCAGGATCACGTGCGCCACCACCAGGCCCACATAGGTACCGGCCAGATCAACGGTGGTGAAGAACTTCAGAAACGCCAGGCCCAGCACCACATGCGGAATCATCAGCGGCGACAGAAAGAACGCCACCAGCGCCTCGCGGCCGCGAAAGCGGTTGCGCGCCAGCGCCAGCGCGCTCGGCACCGCCAGCCCGATGGCCAGGGTGGCCGACAAGGTGCCCAGCCCCAGGCTGAACCAGAAGGCTTCGATAAAGCGCGGGTTATCCAAGATGGCGCGGAACCAGCGCAGCGACAGCCCGTTCGTGGGCAGCGAGATAAAGCCTTCGGACGTGAACGCCACCGCGCACACCATGACAATCGGTGCCAGGATGAACAGAATGAACAGCGTGTGGAACAGCAGGCCGATGGGGCCGTTACGGAATTGCATCTCAGCCTCCGGCCTGGTTGAACACGGCGCCGTACTTGCGCTCGATGATGCGGTTGGCTGACAGCAGCACCACCACGGTCGCCAGCAGCAACACCACCGCCAACGCCGCGCCCAGTGGCCAGTTCAGCGTGTTCAGGAATTCGTCGTAGGCGGCCGTGGCCACGTTCTTCAAGCGGCGTCCGCCAATGATGGCCGGCGTGGCGAACGAACTCGCCGCCATCGCGAACACCATGATCGCGCCGGACAGAATGCCCGGCATGACCTGCGGCACGATCACGCGGCGGATCACCGTGAATTGGCTCGCGCCCAACGACAATGCCGCCGCTTCCGTTGCGGGGTTGATCCGCTGCAACGACGCCCACACCGAGATCACCATGAAGGGCACCAGCACATGCGTGAGCGCAATTGCCACGCCCAGGTTGCTGTACATCAGATCAACGGGAGACGAGATCAGGCCGATACCCATCAACGCCTTATTGATGAGCCCGGTGGAACCGAACAGCAGCGCCCAGCCCAGCGTGCGCACGACCACCGAGATCAACAGCGGCCCCAGCACCACCATCAGGAACAAGCCCTTCCACGGGTTGGCCATGCGCGACAGCACGTAGGCTTCGGCCGTGCCCAGCACCAGGCAGGCGACCGTCACCGCGGCGGCCACACCGAAGGTGCGCGCGTAGATCTCGTAGTAATAGCCGTCAGAGAAGATCTCGATGTAGTTCTTCCACGTGAACGTGGCTTGCATGCCGCCGTAGAACTGGAAGTCGAAGAAGCTGATCAGAAACACCAGCGCCATCGGCACCACCAGAAAGGTGGCGTACACCACCAGCGCCGGCGCACTGAGCACCCACGGGTTGGCGCGCGCGCTCATGACGGCTGGCCTTGCGGCGCCACCGTACACATGTCCTGCGCGCGCCAGCGCAGGTGCACGGTTTCGCCCTCGGCGGGCACCGGCACGCCGTCGTTCTGACGGATCACCATCACATCGCCCACCGACGTTTCCACCTGGCACAGCCAATGGTTGCCCTGGAACACGCGCGCCTTCATGCGGCCGGGCAGCGCACAGGCGGCCGGTTCGGAAAACAGGATCTTCTCGGGCCGCACGATCACCGCGCCTTGCGGCACCGGCGCGCCCGCCATCGAGATATGCGCTTCGCCGATGCGCGCGCGCGTCTCGTTGTCGTATTGCTCTGCTTGCGGCGTGAACACATTGGCCTTGCCCAGAAAGCCGCCCACGAAATGGCTCGCGGGGCCTTCGTAAGCCTGGAAGGGTTCCGCCACTTGTTCGACACGCCCCTGGTTCATCACCACGATGCGGTCCGACAGCGCCAGCGCCTCGGACTGATCATGCGTGACAAGAATGGTGGTGGTGCCGATGGTGCGTTGAATGCTGCGCAGTTCCAGCTGCATTTCCTCGCGCAGCTTGGCGTCCAGATTGGACAGCGGTTCGTCCAACAGCAGCACGCTGGGCCGGATGACCAGCGCGCGCGCCAGCGCCACGCGTTGCTGTTGCCCGCCCGACATGCGCGCCGGATGGCGGTCGGCCAGATGCGACAGGCCCACCAGCTTGAGCGCGTCAGCCACGCGTGCATCGCGTTCGTCTTTGCCGACCCGCTGCATCTCCAGACCGAACGACACGTTTTCGGCGGCTGTCATGTGCGGAAACAGCGCGTAGTTCTGGAACACCAGGCCCAGCCCGCGCTTGTTGGCCGGCACGCGGCTGACGTCACGGCCATCCAGCACGATGCTGCCGCTGGTGGGTTCGACAAAGCCCGCGATCATTTGCAGCGTGGTGGTCTTGCCGCAGCCGGATGGCCCCAGCAGCGAAATGAACTCGCCCCGGTTCACCGACAGGCTCAACTCTTGCACGGCCGTGGTATCGCCATAGCGCTTGCAAAGGCGGTTCAACACTAGATAGGTCATGAAAGCTCCCGTGGGCGGCGCCGCGCGCCGCCCCGTTTTCACTGCCGCAGCGCCTCAACGTTCGATTTCACGCGTCCAACGCTTGTTCCAGTCGTCGCGGTTCTGGTTGATGGTGTCCCAGTCGATGACGATGAGGTCCGCAGCCCGCTTGCCAATCGGCAGCGGCACGCGCGGGTCGTCTTCCACCTTGGCCTTCTTGTTGACCGGGCCGTAGCCATAGGCAGAGGCCAGCTTCACCTGGACTTCGGGCGACACGAGGTACTGCACAAAGGCTTGCGCAACCGGATTGGCGTTGGCTTTGGCGATGGGACACACGGACGACAACAGTGCGTACGCGCCTTCTTGCGGATACACGAAGCCCACGGGGAAGCCGGTATCGGCAAAGGCCTTGGCGCGGCCGCTGCCCCACACGGAAATGACGGCCTGACCGGAAGAGAACAGCTCGGTCATCTTGCCCGGAGACGGCTCATAGACCAGCACGTTGGGGCCGACTTCGTTCTTGAAGGTGGTAAAGCCCGGGTCGATCTTCTTTTCGCCGCCGCCGCCTTCACGCGCGTACTCCACCAGCGCGTGCAGGCCGTAGGTGTTGTTCAGCGGCGGCACGACCAGCTGCTTCTTGTATTTGGGGTCTTTCAGGTCTTTCCAGGATGTGGGCGCCGCCCATTTCTTTTCGTCGAAGACCTTCTTGTTGTACATGATGCCGGTCGCCACGATGCCGATGGCGACGGCCTTGTCATCCTTGTAGCGGGCGGTGGTGTAGATGTCGTCAGCAGGCAGGCCGGTGATGGGTGCGCAGAATCCCAGTGCGATCGCCTGGTACATGGGGCCGTCATCGATGATGGCGACGTCGATCTGCTGATTGCTTTTCTGCGCCTGCAAGCGTGCCACCGTGTTGGTGGAGTTGCCGGCCACATAGTCCAGCTCCACGCCGTGCTGCTTCGCAAACGGCGGGAAGATGTCCTTGCGCATGATGTCTTCGAACGAACCGCCGTACCCGGCGACCACCAATTTCTGCGCGGATGCGTTGGCGCCGAACCCGGCGGCCACCGTCGCCGCCGTCAGCACTGCCAGTAACTTCTTGCCCATGAGAACCCCCGAATATTTGGAAGAGAACTGCAAGAACTGCTTGATGCTGCCTGGGACGGACGTACAATTTGTCCGTACATGAATGTCCGGACAAATAATGGATCCGGCATGACGGCCTTGTCAATCGGTTATTGTCCGTACAAACCCGATGTGGCCATCCCTAGCGTCCCATCTCGACCCCATTAAAAAAATTCAAGGAGCCAGCCCCATGACCCGATCCTCCGAGCGCGCATCCGGCACCGGCGGAGCCCGTCAAGCGCGCGGCAAGCCTGAATCGCAAGCGCCCGCGCCTGAAGCCAGCGGCCCGCGCTACAAGAGCATCTACCAAACGCTTGCGCAGGACATCAGCGCCGGCCGCTATCCCGTGATGACGCTGTTGCCCACCGAGCACGAGCTCTGCGACCAATTCAACGCCAGCCGCCACACCATCCGTGAAGCCATCCGCATGCTGACGGTGGCCGGCATGGTGTCGCGCCGCCCGGGCGTGGGCACCCGCGTGGAAACGGCCCGCGCCGGCACGCGCTTCACGCAGCGCATCTCGCAGTTTCCCGACCTGCTGCAATACGCACGCAACGCGGCCTTGCTGGTGCAGGACGTGCGCCCCGTCAAGCTTTCCAAACGGCTGGCCGAGATGCTGGGCTGCGAGGCCGGCAGCAACTGGCTGCACATCAACTCCATCAAGACGCTCGACGACCAGGACACCGCCGCCGCCTGCACACTGATCTACACCGATCCGGCGCATTCGGATGTGCGGGTCGAGGTGAAGTCGCGCATCTCGTTGCTGCGGCTGATCGAAGACCATTTCGGCGACCGCATTACCGAGGTCAACCAGGAGTTCTCGGCCACGCCCATCAACGCGACGATTGCCCGGCAGCTTCAGGTGGAACCGAAGACGGCGGGCTTTGTCATTACGCGCCGCTATTACGGCGAGGCCGGCGTGCTGCTGCTGGCCACCATCACCACGTTCCCGCACGACAAGATGAAGTATTCGATGACGTTGAACGTGGCGTGACGGGCAAGACGCATCAAACCCCATACGCCGCCCGCGCCGCCTCTGCGCTGATCTTGCCGTCGGCCAGATCCCGCTCGATGCGCGCGCGGGGCCGCTCGGCGGGCGTGCCATAGCCCCCGCCGCCCGGCGTTTCGATGCGCACGCTATCGCCCGGTTCCAGCGCGATGTTGGCGGTCTTGGAAAACAGTTCTTCCTCGCGCGCCGTGCCGAAGTTGCGGATCAAGCGAGCACGCCTGCCGTCTCCGCCGCCCGCGACGCCCGCCGCGACGCCCACCGTGTGGCTGTCGGACCGCGCCGAGAACACGATGCCCGGACCAACAGCGCGAATCTGCTTGGCGATACCCATGCCGCCGCGCGTGCGGCCCGCGCCACCGGAATCGGGGATCATCGCGTACTCGTCCATCAGTAACGGGTATTCGTTTTCCAGCGCCTCGACAGGCAGGTTCGACGTGTTGGTCATGTGCACATGCACCGCGTCCATGCCATCGACATCGTGGCGCGCGCCCGCGCCACCGCCCAGCGTTTCCAGGTAGACGAAGTGTCCCGCGCGCTCGCGCCAGCGGCCCGAAAACACGATGGCGGGGCAGCAATCATTGCTGGACGCCATGATCCGTTCGGGCGGCAGCAGGCCACGAAACGCGCCGAAGATGGCACCTGCCACTTTCTGCGCCGTGATAGACCGCGCGCCCACCGCCGCCGGGTGTTCCGGGTTGGTGATGGTGCCCAGCGGCGCCGACACGGAGATGGGATCGAAGAGGCCCGCGTTAGGCGCGAGATCCGGATCCAGCAGCGCTTTCACGGCGTAATAGACGCAAGCGCGCAGCGCGTTGAACGGCAGGTTCATGGCGCCGCGCGCCTGCTTGCCCGACCCCTCAAAATCCACATGCAAGCTGTCGGGCTTGACGGTCAGCGTGACCTGGATGGGTACGGGGTCGCCGCCCATGCCATCGTCATCCAGATCGCTACGAAAGGTGTAGCTGCCTTGCTGCAACTGCGCGATGCGGTTGAGCAGGCGCCGGCGTGTGTAGGCAATCACGTCATCCACGGAACGCAGCACGGCGGGCAGGCCCATTTGCCGGATCAGGCCTTGCACGGCGGCTGCGCCCCGGCGGTTGGTGGCCATCTGCACGCGCAGATCCAGCACGCGCTCTTCGGGGTCGCGCGTGTTGGCGCAGATCAGGCGCAGCATGTCTTCATCCGTCTGGCCGTGACGTGCGATGCGGCAGGCGGGAATGCGGATGCCTTCTTCAAAGATCGATTTCAAGCCGCCTGCAATCGAGCCTGGCACGGCACCACCCACATCGGAATGGTGCGCGATATTGGCCGCGAAAAAGCGCAGCACGCCTTCCCAGAATACGGGCGTGACGATGTTGATATCCGGCAGGTGGCTGCCGTCCGCCAGGTAGGGATCGTTGCAGATGAAGACGTCGCCTTCGCGGATCTCTTCTACCGGGTAGGTGCGCAGGATGGCGCCCATCGCGCCGTCCAGCGACCCCAGGTGCAGCGGAATCTGCGTGCCTTGCGCAACCAGCCGGCCGGCGGCGTCAAACAGCGCCACCGAGCAGTCCTTGCGTTCCTTGATGTTGGTGGAAAACGAGGCGCGCACGAGCGTGTTGTTCATGTCCTCGGTGATGGACAGCAGCCGGTTGCAGAAGACTTCCATGCCGATGGGGTCGGCCAGTTCACCCGGTTGCGAGGCGCGGGGGGTAAGAGTGTCGGGCTTATTCATGCGAGCCTCCTTGCGGGCGTTGCAGATGGATGATGAGGTTGCCGTAGTCGTCCACGCTGGCCTCGTGGCCCACGCCGACGACGGTTGTCGAGCTCATTTCTTCCAGCAGCGCCGGGCCGGTGAAGTGCGCGCCTGTGGGCACGCGGTCACGGTCATAGACAGGCGTGTCGAGCCAGCCGTGAACAGGCCCGAAATAGGTCTGGCGCCGGCTGAGCAAGGCGTCTTGCAGTTCGCCGCCGATGTGTCGCGGTGCGAGTGGCGCCTTCACGACTTGCCCCACCGCTTGCATGCGGCAGTTGATGATCTGCACCTTGCGGTCATCGACGATGTAGCCGTATTCACGTTCATGGGCTTCGGCGAAGCGCCGGGCAAATTCGGCGTAGCTGCCTACGCCAGTGGTCATGTCGTGTTCCGTGCTCAGGGCTACACCTGCATCATCCAGGCTGACCTGCACTTCGAAGTTCTGGCCTTCGTAGCGCGCATCGATGGCGGCATGGCAGACACGCAGCGCGGGGTCCACGCGCTCATCAGACAGCCAGTCCTGCGCTTGCTTGCGCAGGTCGTCAAAGATGGCGGTGATGCTGGGCCAGGCGGCTTCGCTGGCCAGCGAGATTTCGCTGCGCACGAAGTCGAAAGAGATGTCGCTGAGCAGGATCCCGCGCGCGCACATCGTGCCAGGTTCCTGCGGCACGATGACGGTGGGAATGCCGCATTCTTCGGCGACTTCAACCGCGTGCAGCGGGCCTGCGCCGCCGTAGGCGTAGAGCGCGAATCGGGACAGGTCGTAGCCGCGTTCGGTGGACACCGCGCGGATGGCGCGGCTCATGTTGGCGGCAGCGATGCGCAGGATGCCTTCGGCGGCATCTTCTTTGCCCAGGCCCAAGGGCTCGGCGACGCGCTCTTCGATGACGCGGCGCGCGGCCTCGGCATGCACGGGCATGCGGCCGTTCAGCAAGGCCACGGGGTTCAGCCGTTGCAGCGCGATCTCGGCATCGGTGATGGTAGGTTCCTGGCCGCCCCGGCCATAGCCCACCGGGCCGGGTACGGCGCCGGCGCTATGCGGGCCTACCTTCAAGGCGCCCGCGTCGTCCAGCCAGGCGATGCTGCCGCCGCCCGCGCCGATCACGTGGATGTCCACCATCGGCGTCTTGACGGGGTAGCCTGCCACGTGACGATGCGACGTGAATAGCGGTCGGCCATCGCAGACCAGCGACACATCCGTGCTGGTGCCGCCCACATCGAACGTGACAAGGTTCAGGCTGCCGATGGCGCGCCCCACCGCCGCCGCGCCCACTACGCCCGCCGCCGGGCCGGACAGGCAGGTCCGCACCGGGTATTGGCGCACGGTGGCAATCGACATCAGGCCGCCGTTGGAGTGGATGGTGTGCGGCTCGTGGTTGATGTCCAGCTCGCGCACCCGCGCCAGGAAGCGTTCCAGGTAGCGCGCCATCTTGGGTCCCACTGCCGCGTTCAACACGGTGGTGGACAGGCGTTCGTACTCGCGGAATTCCGGCAGCACGTCGGACGACTGGCTGATGTAGGTGCCGGGCATTTCCTCGGCCACGATCTGCGCCGCGCGGCGCTCATGCGCGGGGTTGCGATAGGCGTGCAGGAAGCAGATCGTGACGGCGTCGATGCCGGCCTGCGCGAACTGGCGGGCAGCGGCGCGCACTTGTGCCTCGTCCAGTGCCGTCAGCACCTCGCCCGCTGCGTTGACGCGTTCATCGACTTCGATGCGAAATTCGCGCGGCACGGCCACGGGCGGCTTGCCTACGCTGTAGTCGTACAGATGCGGTCGCGTCTGCCGGCCGATCTCCAGCACGTCTCGAAAGCCGCGCGTGGTGATGAGTCCCACGCGCGCGCCTTTGCGTTCGATGATGAGGTTGGTGGCAACGGTAGTGCCGTGGCCCACGTGCGATACCTGCGACGGCGCAACGCCGTGGTCCGCAAGCAGTTGGCCGATACCGGTGGCGATGGCTTCCGAAGGGTCGTGCGGTGTGGAGGGCACTTTGTGAAAGTGCACCACACCGGCGTCTTCGTCGATCATCGTGAAATCGGTAAACGTGCCTCCGACGTCTATCCCTATGCGATACATGATTCGTGCTTCCAATAAAAAGTCTTGTGGCGTGTGCCGATCAATCCAGGCGGATGTCGGCCTTCTTCACCACCTGGCACCACTTGCTGATTTCGTTTTTGATCATCGTGCCGAAGGCGGGGCCCGCCACGTCGGACACCTGCGCGCCCTGCTGTTCCAGGTAGGCCTTCATGGCGGGCGCATGCAGCGTCTGCACGAGACCGTCGGTGAGTTTTTCGCGCAGCGGCTCGGGCATGTTGGCGGGCGCGAGCATGCCGAACCACACCATGGCCTCGTAGCCGGGGTAGCCGGATTCGGCCACGGTGGGCACGTCGGGCAGCATCGTTGACCGCTGCGGTGAGGTCACGGCCAGGGCCTTGATCTTGCCGTCCTTGATGTAGGGGTAGGACGTCATCACCACGTCCACCATCATGTTGATCTGGCCGCCCACCAGGTCGATGAGCGCGGGGCCGGAGCCGCGGTAAGGCACGTGCACCATCGAGACGCCGGCGGTGGTCTTGAACAGTTCCGCCGCGAGGTGGTTGGACGTGCCTTGGCCGTTGGACGCGAAGGAGTATTTCTCGGGGTCTTTCTTCAACAAGGCCACGAATTCTTGCAGCGTGTTGGCAGGCACCGACTGGTTCACCGACATCACGTTGGGGATGGTGGCCACGACGGTCAGCGGTGTGAAATCCTTGATGGCGTCGTAGGGCAGTTTGGAATAGACGCAGGGCGCGCTGCCATGCGTGCTGACCGATCCCATCAGGATGGTGTAGCCATCGGCCGGTTGGCGGGCGACGTATTCGGTGCCGACGGTGCCGCCTGCGCCGGGGCGGTTTTCAACGATGACATTGGCGGACAGGCGCTGGCCCAGTCCTTCGGCGACCTTGCGCGCGATGAGGTCGGTGGACCCGCCCGCGGCAAACGGCACCACGATACGAATCACTTTGTCCGGCCAGGCGGCGCTGGCGGAACTGGCGGCGGCAAACAGTGCAACGCCGGTGGCAATGCGACAGCAACTGCGTATCAGCCTTGAGTTCATGGCTTGGTTTCCCCTTGTTGATAGAACTTCCTTGTGGCCGGATCATGCGTGTCCAACCTTGGTTCGCTGCAACAACGGAAACCATCCTAGGCCTGCATCGAAAATGACAGCAGTCCTACAGGTTTATATTTGTATAAATGCCATTTATAGGTGCATGGCGGTGAAGAATCCTGACTTGAATCTGCTGGTGCATTTCGACGCCTTGATGGGATGCCGGAACGTGTCGCGTGCGGCCGAGCAGATGAACATCACCCAGCCCGCGATGAGCGCGGCGATGAATCGCTTGCGTCAGCTATTTGGGGATCCGTTGCTGGTGCGTGAAGGTGGCGTGTGGCAACCGACGTTGCGGGCGCTGGAGCTGCATCAGCATTTCAAGCCTTTGCTGGAAGGCTGGCATCGTGCGACACGAACGCGTGAGGCGTTCGATCCGGCGCATTCGTCACGGACGTTGTCGTTGTATGCGACTGACTATGTGCAGTACACGTTGTTGCCCAAGCTGATTCCGCGCTTGGCGGTGGATGCGCCGCATTTCCAGTTGCAGATTCTGCCGGCGCGGCCGCAGCATGGTTTGAGCATGCTGGACACGAATCATGTGGAGTTGATTGCAGGCTATTTTCCGGATCCGGCGCCGGATTTACGCACGCGGTTTCTGTACCAGGAACCGGCGGTGTGCATTGTGCGCGAAGGGCATCCGTGTTTGCGCAAGCGGTGGAATCTGGATGCATATTTGCGTTATGGGCATCTGGATCTGGCGGCGCACACGCGGTATTTCAGTACGGCGATTGATCGCATTCTGATGGGACAAAATCGCAGCCGCAAGATCGTGGCGACGTTGTCGAGTTATCTGGTGTGTCCGTTCATTGTGGAAAGCTCTGATCTGATTGCGACGATGCCGGTGAGCATTGCGAAGGCGATGACGGGCGCGGCGCGGATTGTGACGCAGAAGGTGCCGTTGACGTTGCCGCCGATTGCGGTGTCGTTGTATTGGCACGAGCGCTATCAGGACGACCCCGCCCATGCCTGGCTGCGGCAGTATCTGGCGGGGGTGGTGGGGTAGCGGGTTGCGTTATGGGTTGCGCTATTTCAGCGGCAGGCAGATGCGGGTTTGCAGTTGGGCGGGTGGGGTGGTGCGCGGGTCGTTGAGGTATTGCTCGAACATGGGGAAGTCGGCGGGGGTCATGCCGCTGGCGGGCAGCCATTCCGAGAACATCCAGTTATACGGTTTGCTCATTTCGTTGTAGGGGCCGGTGTAGGTCAGGATGGCGCAGCGGCCGGCGGGGATTTCAAAGCGTTCGAGTTCGCTGCCGAGCTTGGCGTCGGCGGCAACGGTCATGCCGGCCAAAGAGCGCAGCTGGTCTACGGGGACTTGTTCGGGGTCGTCGAAGTAGATGCCGAAGCCGATGGCGTCGGGGGTGGCGATGCCGAGGCTGCCGGCCAGCATGAAGGCGCGGGTGAAGGTGGTGCCGATGTCTTGGTAGCTGCCGCGATGGGGCAGGACGGCTAGGGTGGCGCCGGGGAAGGTTTCGATGGCGATGGGGTACATGGCTTGCTCCTGGGGGTTGAAGGGTTGGGAGCGGGCGGCCCGATATTTGCCCGGGGGGATGCCGAATGCGGAGCCGAACGCGCGGTTGAAGGCGGCGTCGGAGTCGTAGCCGGCGCGTTGTGCAACGTTGCGTAGCGGGTCCTGGGTGTCGGCCAGTGCGATGGCTGCGCGGTGCATGCGCAGGCGTTGCATGGTGGCGTTGACGGTTTCGCCGAGCATGGCGCGGTAGACACGGTGGAAGTGGTACGGCGACAGGCAGGCCAGGTCGGCAAGGTGGTGCAGATCAGGCGTGGCGTCGGGGTGGGCGGCCAGCCAGTTCAGGACCGGGGTTAGGCGGTGGGCGTAGTGATTGAGGGTTTCGGGCTTCATGCTGGCTCCTTGGAGGGCAATGTAGCTTTGGGGGGTTTGCAGATTTTGCGGTTTTTTTGGGGGAGCGTGTGTTGCGGGGTGCTTGGGATGCCTGGTGCGGTTTGCTGTTGACGCCTGATGCGGTTTGCTGATGACGCCTGATGCGGGGTTCTTTTGACGCCTGATGCGGCGGCGGCTCGGCGGGTGCGGGGCAACGATTGCGGTCCGGAGCCTTCGCTCCGGACTGCCCCATCCTCATCCTCGTAGCGGCCTCTGGCCGCTGCCTTCGGATTCCGTCGGGCTTATCGACGCCCCACACCCACCGAGCCACCACCACACCAGGCTCGGGAGGCTGCCGGTGAAGGGGCCGGGGGTGGGTGGTGTGCTTGGCGTTTTGGTGGACGCCGTTTTGTGGAAGGAAGATTTTGCGGGGCCCGCCCCAGGTCGGCCGCGCGGGCGGCCTTTTGGGGCTTACGCGCTAGTGGGCGTCGGGCGTGCGGCGCTGCGCGAGTGGGCGCGTCGCTGCGCTCGCGGGGTGGCTCTTGGCGGCGGGTGTTGTTGCTGCTTGTTGTTGCCGCTTTGCTTTTTGCCGCTATGGCCCGTTTTATTCCTAATGTTGCGGCCGCTATTCCCCGGTGATCAGTAGCCCCGTTGCGGGTCGTAGATGTTGGGGAGAGGCTCGCCACATTCGTTGGCTTCGATCAGCAGGGCGGTGTGGCGCGCGCGTTCCTTGCGGTCGGGGATCGCGGCGCAGTGCGGCGTGATGATGATGCCGGGGTGTGTCCACAGCGGGGACGATTCGGGTAAAGGTTCGTGTTCGAACACGTCTAGCACGGCCTGGTGAAGGTGGCCGCTGTCCAGGGCGTTGATGATGTCCTGTTCCACCATGTGTGCGCCACGGCCGGCGTTGATGAGGCTGGCGCCGCGCGGTAGCTGGGACAGGGTGGCAGTGTTGAGGATGCCCTTGGTGGCGTCGGTGGCGGGTAGCAGGCAGACGAGCAGGTCGGTCTGGTGCAGGAAGTCGTTGAACTGCGCTTGGCCGGCGTAGGACGGCAGGCCTTCCAGTTTGCTCGCGCCGCGTGACCAGCCGCTGACGGGGAAGCCGACGCGTGACAGCAGTTGTGCGCTGGCGATGCCCAGGTGGCCCAGGCCCATGATGCCTACGCGTACGTCGGCGGCCACGCGCAGGGAGTCGAAGATTTCCCAGCGGCGGCGGGCTTGGTTGTCGACCACGCGTTTGAGGTTGCGCGTCAGCATGAGGGCGGACGTGAGTACGTACTCGGCCATTTCGGTCTGGGTACGGCTGGTGACCATGCGGGCGATCGACAGGTGGCGCGGCAGGTGGGGGTCGGCCAGGATGTGGTCGACGCCAGCGCCGGCGCTGATGATGAGTTTCAGGTTGGGGAAGGTGGCCAGGCGGCCGGTGTCGGGGGCCCAGACGAGGGCGTAGTCGATGGTGGCCGGGTCGACGTTTTCATGCCAGCCCACGACGTCCAGCTCGGGCGCGAAGATACGGAACTGTGCGCGCCATTCTTCTATGGCCTGCGGGCCGCCGGAGTTGACGATGAGGCGCATGTGAGGGCTTTCCTGAAAAGGGCTTTCGGATCGGGGCTTGCGGGCTGCGGCTTGCTGGTTGCGGCTTTCTAACTGCGGCTTGCTGGTGGCAGCGTTATCTGCTGCTTTGTGCCTTGCGGCGCGCCGGCGGGTTGTCCACAGGTGCGCCGCAAGATCTTAGCAACGTTCAGGGGCGTTGCGTTTACCGTTCGACGGTACGGTTCCAGCGTGCGTTGAAGGCGGGGCGGGTGGCGTTGATCTGGTCCCAGTCCAGGATCTTGGCGTTTTCCATGTAGCCCTGGAAGCGCTTCAAGGCTTCGGTGGTGTCGGCGGGCGCCGTGACGTTTTTGTTGGACGGGAAGTGGCCGCCCATTTCAAGCGCCTTGGCTTGGGCGCTGGCCGACAGCAGGTACAGCGCGAGCTTTTGCGACAGTTCAGGTTCGCTGTTTTTGGCGATGACGCATTCGCCCACCATCAGGATCACCGAACCTTCCTTGGGTTGCGCGTATTCCACGGGGATGTCGCGCTTTTTCAGGCGGGCGATGGCGGTGGGGGTCAGCGGGAAGATGGCGGCTTCGTTGGACTGGATCATTTCGGCCAGTTTGGCCGAGTTGGGAATGTATTCCAGCACGTTGGGGCCGATGGTGTCGGGCCACTTCTTGAAGCCGGGTTCGTAGTTTTTGTCGTCGCCGCCCTGGATGCGGTTGAACATCAGGAAGCCGTGCAGGCCGAAGGTGCTGCCGGACGCGGATTGGAAGACGACCTTGCCTTTGTATTTGGGGTCAGCCAGGTCCATCCAGGAGGTGGGCGGCGCCCAGCCCTTGTCGGCGAACATTTTGGTGTTGTAGCCCAGGCCCGTCATGCCGATGTCGATGCCGGCGGCCATGCGGTCTTTCATGACGGCGGTGGGGTAGAGCTCTTTGAGCACGGGGTCGTCGTTGAGCTGTTCGCACAGGCCCATCGAAATGGCGCGCGCCATGATGCCGTCATCCAGGAACATGACGTGCATCTGCGGTTTGTCTTTGTAGGCTTGCGCCTTGGCCAGCACGTCGGTCGAGGTGCCGGGCACGACGACGATCTTCACGTTGTTGGCTTTTTCAAAATCGGGAAACACGTACTGCGTGAATGCGCGTTCCATGTCGCCGCCGTTCATGCCGACGTACAAGGTCTTTTGCTGCGCCATGGCGCCTGTGGACAGCAACGTCATCATTGCCGCGCCCAGCAGCCACTTCCCCTTGGTCAGGCGCGATGCGCCCTGTTTCTTATCCATCATGGTGACTCCAGCGTTTGCTCACGAACACGATCAGGCCGAGCCACGGCGCCGTGAGCGGCGGCCGCGTATCGTTCAATGCGGAAGGCATCGATAGGAATGGAGGATTGGCCGCGCACGACGAGTTCGGCCAGCACTTCGCCCACGGCGGGGCCGATCTGGAAGCCGGCGCCAGACAGGCCGAAGGCGTGGAACAGGCCCGGCACGGTGGCGCTCGCGCCCAGTACCGGGTTGTGGTCGGGCATGTTGCCTTCCACGCCGGTCCAGAAGCGGATGACCTGGGCGCCTCGCAAGACGGGCAGCAGTCGCGTGGCGTTGGCCATCAGCGTGGCCAGGCCGGCGCGGCCGGGGCGGGCGTAGTCGGGGCCGGACGATACGCCGCGTCCGCCGCCGATCACGCAATTGCCGCGTGCGACCTGGCGCGCATAGATGCCGCCGCCCTGGATGCCCAGGCTGACGCTCATGAAGAGCGGCAGCGGTTCGGTCACCATCATGAGCGGGTGGATGGAGGTTTCGGGTACGGCTTCGCCAAAGCTTTCGGCGAACCGGCCGGCCCACGCGCCGGCGCAGTTGAGCAGGAAGCGTGAGCGCACTTCAAGGTCGCCTGCGCGCACGATGAAGTGGGTGCCGTCGTGGTGGGCGGCGGTGACGGGCGTGCCTTCGCGTACGTCGGCGCCCAGGGCGCGCGCGGCGCGGGCGAAGGCGGGCGAGACGAGGCGGGGGTTGGCGTGGCCGTCTTCGGGGCAGAAGGAGCCGCCCGCGACGTCGTCGCCCAGCCAGCCGAAGCGCTGCGCGAGGGCGCGGCGGTCCAGCATTTGC
>CAJYKY010000088.1 GCA_913775005.1 uncultured Achromobacter sp. | reverse complement strand
GGCAAGCTGCGCGCGCTGGGCGTCACGACGGCCAAGCGTTCGGCCGCCCTGCCCGACGTGCCCACCATGCAGGAAGCGGGCGTGCCGGGCTACGAACTGATGCCGTGGTTTGCCGCCTTTGCGCCGGCTGGCACGCCGCCCGAGGTCGTGGCCAAGCTGAATGAGGCCATGCGCAACGCACTGGCCGAACCGAAGGTCAAGGCCACGCTGGATTCGATTGGCGCCGAGTCGATCGGCAGCTCGGCCGATGCGTTGAAGGACCACTTGGCCAAGGAAACCGCGCAGTGGAAGGCGCTGGTCAAGGAACGCAACATCAAGATCAACTAAGGATCTGAAATCAACAAAGCCGGAGCAATGCTCCGGCTTTTTTTGTCCCCGTCACTCCACCTTCGCGCCCGACGCTTTCACCACTTCCGCCCAGCGCGGAATTTCTGTGGCCATCAGCGCGCGCAGCTCGTCGGGCGTGCTACCCACGAGTTCCATGCCCATCGTCTTGCCCAGTTTTTCCTGCACGTCCGGTTCCTTCAGGATGATGGCGATCTCGGCCGCCAGCTTATCCAGGATCGGCTTGGGCGTGCCCTTGGGCGCATAGACCGCCTGCCAAGACGCCATCTGGAAGCCCGGCACGCCCGCCTCTTGCATGGTGGGCACGTCGGGCGCGAGCGAGATGCGGTCCTTCGTGGTGACGGCCAGCAGCTTGAGCTTGCCCGTCTGCAACAACGGCAGCGCCGCCGTCATCTGGTCGAACATGAACGTCACCGCGCCAGAAGACACATCCACCATCGCGGGCGGCGTGCCTTTATACGGCACGTGCGTCAGCGGCACGCCGATCATGCCGGCGAAGAGCTCGCCCGCCAGATGCGTGGACGTGCCCGCGCCGGACGACGCAAAGGTGCGCTTGGACGGGTCGCGCTTGAGCAACGCGATCAGGTCGGCCACCGAATTCACACCCAGGTTCGGATCCACCAGCAGCACGTTGGGCAGATAGGCAATCAACGACACCGGCTCAAAATCCTTGACCGGGTCGTACTTCAGGTTCTTGTACAGGCTGGCGTTGATGGCGTGCGTGCTGATCGTGCCGCCAAACAGCGTGTAGCCATCGGGCGCCGCCTTGGCCACGTAGGTGGCGCCGATGCCGCCCGCCGCGCCCGGCTTGTTTTCGACGATGACGTTCTGGTGCAGACGGTCGCCCAGCTTCTGGGCGAGCACGCGTCCGACCACGTCGGTGGAACCGCCCACCGTGAACGGCACCACATAGGAAATCGGCTTTTGCGTGGGCCAGTCGGCGGCGTGTGCCGGCATGGCCAGCGTACCCAGCACCGCGCTGGCCAGCAGCGCGGCAAGCGCGCTGCGTCGTTGCGTATTCATGGTTGTCTCCTGCCTTGATTTATAGATTTATAGGTATGGGGTCCGCCGGCGGTCAGCCGGCGGCAAGGCTCAACGGCCCTGTTCTTTGCGCCACGCGGCGAACTTGTCTTTGGTGCCCGGATCGGTGGGCGGATACAGGCCGAGGATGGACGCGCCCTGTTGCACCTGGCTCGTCACGAAGTCTTCGAACGCCGTCATTTCCACCGCTTCAATCGCGATCTCGTCGGCCAGATGCGCCGGAATCACGACGACGCCCTCGCGATCGCCCACCACGATGTCGCCCGGCCACACCGCCACGTCGCCGCAACCGATCGGCGCATTGATATCCAGCGCCTGGTGCAGCGT
The DNA here is from genome assembly GCA_913775005.1 of uncultured Achromobacter sp. Lineage (GTDB taxonomy): Bacteria > Pseudomonadota > Gammaproteobacteria > Burkholderiales > Burkholderiaceae_B > Achromobacter. The sequence goes on along the minus strand of CAJYKY010000088.1, from coordinate 1,089 downwards.
CAGATTGGTCGGCGCCGAGGGGCGCTGGTGATAGGCAGCAAAACCCATTTCGGCAATTTCGGGCGAGTCGCGGAAACCGCCGTCCGTGACCACCCCCGCCACGCCGCGCTTCATCAGCCGCGTGACCAGGATGGAACCGGCCGACGCCGCGCGCGCATCCTTGCGGCTATCCATGACCAGCACCGCGCCTTCCGGGCAGGTTTCCACAGCGACGCGCTGCGGGTGGGAACGGTCTTCGAACACCTTGATGGTATTCAGGTCTTCACGCGCCGGGATGTAGCGCAGCGTGAAGGCCGGGCCCACCATATTGGGCAGCGTGGCGTTCAGCGGACGCACGTCCTGGATGAACTGGTTGCGCAGGCCGCGCTTGAACAGCGCCGTGCACAGGGTGGCCGTGCTGATGCCGGACAGGCGCGCACGGGTTTCGGGATTCATTTGGGACACGGTGGCTCCGAACAGATAAGAGTGTGAAGCAAACGCGGGCCGCGCCCGCGCGTGATGGTGAGAGGCGTTGCGCTTAGAAGATCTCGGGCTCCGGCACGGGTGCGCCGAACCCGGTTTCCAGGAAGTCAAAGTCGCAACCGTCGTTGGCTTGCAGGATGTGCTTGGAATACATCCAGCCGTAGCCGCGCTCGTAGCGCTTGGGCGGCGGCGTCCAGGCGGCGCGGCGCGCGGCCAGTTCTTCGTCGCTGATGTTCAGGTGGATGCTGCGGGCCGGCACGTCCACGGTGATCAGATCGCCCGTTTTGACAAAGGCCAGCGGCCCGCCCACGTAGGATTCGGGCGCCGCGTGCAGGATGCAGGCGCCGTAGCTCGTGCCGCTCATGCGCGCATCCGACAGGCGCAGCATGTCGCGCACACCTTGTTTGACGAGCTTGGTGGGGATCGGCAGCATGCCCCATTCCGGCATGCCGGGGCCGCCTTGCGGGCCGGCGTTGCGCAGGATCATGATGTGGTCGGGCGTGACGTCCAGGTTCTCGTCATCGACGGCCGCCTTCATGCTGGGGTAGTCGTCGAACACCAGCGCCGGGCCGGTGTGTTGCAGGAACTGCGGCGCGCAGGCGCTGGGCTTGATCACGCAGCCGTCGG
>CAJYKY010000087.1 GCA_913775005.1 uncultured Achromobacter sp. | reverse complement strand
GCGCCAGGCGGCGTGATGCGAAAGATGGTTCAGGTCGGCGAACACTTTTTCCCCGGAGTTTTTTTGGGGAAGTGTACGGGAGGAGGGCGCGCTCAGACAGGTTATTCGCGCACACACGCCGGTGCAGCGCCAGCACGATGGCAGTTTTTGTATGACGAAAGTGCTAATATTTTGGCTATATTTCGTCTAAAACGTTGAAATATTAGCGTTATGCCAAAGAAGACCGCCCCACTCCTGCCTGCCACCAACAAGCTGCTGACCGACTTCGGCGAACGGCTCAAGCTGGCGCGCCTGCGCCGCAAATTAACGGCCAAGCAGGTCGCTGAGCGCGCGGGGATGTCGCCGATGACACTGCGGTCGCTGGAAGCCGGTGGCGCTGGCGTCACCATGGGGGCCTACCTGTCCGTCATGCAGGTGCTGGGTCTGGCCAGTGATCTTGCCAAGCTTGCCCACGAGGATGAACTGGGGCGGCAGCTTCAAGACGCACGCATGACCGCGGCTCGGCCCACGCCGGCCTCCCGGCGTCGCATCGCTGCGGGGCCGGCCGAGTCAGCACCCGCCGAATCCACGCCTCGCCCCAAGCAGTCAAAACCCGCTAGCAAAGCCGCCCGCACCAATGCAGACAAAGCGCCCGCCGCCAGCACCGACGAATTGGCCGCGTTGCTGCGCAAGCCCAGACGTAAGGGAAGGGCATCATCATGAGCATGATTGCTGTCTATGCAGACTGGGATGGCTTACCTGAGCCACGCCGCTTGGGGTTTCTACATAGCCGCAGAACGCGATCCACCGAATTATTCGAGTTTGAATCCGATCCGGCAGCGCTTGCTGATCCGCGCCTGTTTGGGCTGACATTGGATCCGTACATCGGCCCTTTCAGCGGACCGCAATATCCCCCGGCCGGTGCAGCGAATTTCGGCGTCTTCGATGATTCCAGCCCGGACCGTTGGGGACGCCTGCTGATGGACCGCCGGTTTGAACGCGACCAGCGGGCGGGCCTGTTGGCAGGCGTTACCCGTCTGTACGAGTCGGACTATCTATTAGGCGTGCACGATCATTACCGCGTGGGCGCGCTGCGCTACCGCCGGGAGGATGACGGCGCGTTTCTGGATGACCGGATCAACGTCGCCGCACCTCCTTTTACCGAAATCAAGATTCTGGAGCAGGCAAGCCGTGCGCTCGAGCGGGACGCCGACAACATCGCCGCCGACGGCCAGGAGTGGCTGCGCCTGCTGATTGCGCCGGGCGGGTCGTTGGGTGGCGCTCGCCCCAAGGCAAGCGTGGTGGACGCTGCGGGGCAGCTGTACATTGCCAAATTTCCCAGCGCACGAGATACCCACGACGTGGGTGGCTGGGAAATGGTGGTCAGCGCTTTGGCAAAGGGCTGTGGCCTGAATGTCGCACCCGCGCAGGCCCGCAAATTCGCCAGCCATCACCATTGCTTCATGGTGAGTCGTTTCGACCGCAGCCTGGCGGGGCGGCGCAAGCATTTTGCTTCGGCGATGACCTTGACCGGGCATCGTGACGGCGACGATGCTTCTACCGGCGTGAGCTACCTTGAGCTGGCGGAAGTGCTCATCAATCACGGCGCTCGGCCGAGGGATGACCTGCGCGAACTCTGGGCGCGCATTGTCTTCAATATCCTTGTGTCGAACACGGACGACCATCTGCGCAACCATGGCTTCCTGCTCACACCGGGTAAGGGTTGGCGGCTGGCGCCTGCCTATGACATGAATCCGGTGGCGCACGCCGTGGGGCTGAAGCTGAACATCACCGATGCCGACAACGCGCTGGATCTTGAGCTGGCCCGCGAAGTGGCCGGCTATTTCCGCGTGCCGCTGCGCGAGCAGGAGCGCATGGCCAGCGCCTTCCGGCTTGCCGAGGCGGGGTGACAAAGAAACCACGCCGCCCCAAGCGCGCGGCTAAGCGCGCGACTGAGGGCGCATCAAACTTACGGCACCAGCGACAACCCCACCCGGAACTGCGATTCGTTGCGCTGGTTGTATCCCAGCAGCGTTTCGCCGTAGCCGTTGAAGTATTGCAAGTGCAGATAGCCGTTCATGTTCAGCCACGTGCGCTGCAAGGGCCAGGCGAAGTCCAGCTGGGTTGTGCGGCGTTTCTGGTCGCCTTGGCGGTACATCGCCGACACCACCGCGCCGTTGTCTTGCGCCCAGCGCAGTTGCCAGTCCACGCGGCCGGCGTAGTCGGCGTAGTCGCGGTTTTCGTCAGCGACGGCGAAGTAGGCCTTGACGCGCGGGGCGAAGGTCAGCGTGCTGCCGCCGTCAAAGCGGTAGTGGAAGCGCGGTTCGATGTAGCCGTCGTTGAGCGAGCGGGAGTCTTCGCCGTCTTTGCCGTTGGAATTATGTTCGACGCCGGCGTTCATGCCGAAGCGCCAGTTCTGGTTGGCCGATTGCCAGATGTTGTCGGACAGCCAGAATGCGCTGGGGTTGAACGTGGTGTCGATGAAGGGCATGGAGTCGCCCTGAAGGTCCCACAGCGAAGTCTGCGTATAGGCCAGGTAGAAGTTTTCGCTCCAGTTGGCCGGGCGGTCGCCGGGCGGGCTGAAGAGGCGGTACTTGGCGCTGATCTGAAAGCGCGCGGTGGTCTGGCCGCGCGTGCCGATGTCGAAGTACACCGGCTTGTATTCGGAAATGGAACTGCGGAAGCGGTCGAACGCGGTCTGCTGCGCCACCGAGGGCACGACGGCCGCTTCCGGGGCGGGGCCGCCTTCGGGCGAGGCACCCACGGCGGTCACCGCAGCGACCGGTACTGGCTGACCGCTACGCGCGTCCACGACGGGGCCTTGCGCGGGCGTGCTGGCCAGCGTGCCGGCATCGCGGCCGGTGGCGTCCAGCGCCATCATCGACGGCTGGCCTTCGATGGATACGGCTTGCAGGCCGCGCGCAGTCGTCGGGACGACGGCCGTCCAGGCCATGCGCGCGAAATTGTTGACCGGCACGCTGTAGCTGGCGCGGTCGCCGGACAGCTTGGCCAGGCTGCGCACGATCTGGCCATCCTGGCTGCGCCATTGCAACACCAGTTCAGGCGGCGCTTCCCAATTGGCGCGGGCGCTGCCTTCGTTGAAGTACACGGCTTCGATGGTGACGGTTTCGCCGGGTGCAGCGGATGGGCGATCCAGGCGGTACGACACGCCGGCGGCGGCGGAACCGGCTGCGGCAAGGGCAACG
>CAJYKY010000086.1 GCA_913775005.1 uncultured Achromobacter sp. | reverse complement strand
GACGCGCCGCCGGTCATCATGTGGCACGGCCTGGCGCGCACTGGCCGCGACTTTGACGAGCTGGCTGCCGCGCTGGCCGGCGACTACCGCATCATCTGCCCCGACACGATTGGCCGAGGGCTGTCTCAATGGAGCCCCGATCCCATCGCGGAATACCGCCTGGACTTCTATGCGCAGCTGGCGCGGGCGCTGGCCGACGGCGTGGGCATCGAACGCATGCGCTGGGTAGGAACATCAATGGGCGGCGCCACCGGCATGCACGCCGCCGCCACCACCTTGCGCGACCGCATTTCGCACCTGGTGGTCAACGACATCGGACCGGAGCTGCCCGCGCCGGCGGTGTCGCGCATCCTTGCGTATGCGGGGAACCCTCCTGCCTTTGACACCGTCACCGAACTTGAAGCCTGGTTGCGCGTGGCCTACAAGCCCTATGGCTGGCAAAGCGACGAGCAATGGCGGCGCATGGCCGAGACGTCGATGCGCCGCTTGCCCGATGGCCGCGTCACGGCCCATTACGACCCCGCCATCGTCGGACAGTTCAGCCATCACCCGCAGGACTACGACCGCTGGAGCGGCTACGACTCGCTGCGCATGCCGGTGCTGTTGCTACGCGGCGCCGAATCCGACCTGCTGCTGCCCGACGTTGCCCACGCCATGACGCAACGCGGCCCGCGCGCGCAGCGCATCGACTTCCCCGATTGCGGCCACGCCCCCGCGTTGAACGTTGCGCCGCAGATCGACGCCATTCGCCATTTCCTTTCCACGCCTGCCCCCTCTACGCACGCCCATTGAATCCAGGAGACCTTCCATGAATCGCATTCTGCTCGCCGCGCTGGCGGCCTTTTGCATGAATTCGGCGGTTGCGGCGAAAGACTTCGTCGTGGCCCATGTGTACGACAAGACGGGGCCGCTGGAAGCCTACGCCAAGCAAACCCAGAACGGCTTGATGCTGGGGCTGGAATACGCCACGCAAGGCACGATGACGGTCGCCGGCCGCAAGATCCGCGTCATCGAAAAGGACAACCAGGGCAAGCCCGACGTGGCTCGCGCGCAGCTGGCGTCCGCCTATGCCGATGACAACGCCGACATCGCCGTCGGCCCGACCTCATCCGGCGTGGCGCTGGCGATGCTGCCGATCGCAGAAGAATACGAAAAGATCCTGCTGGTGGAACCCGCCGTGGCGGATTCCATTACCGGCGAAAAATGGAACAAGTACATCTTCCGCACCGGCCGCAACTCGTCGCAGGACGCCATTGCCAACGCAGTGGCCTTCGATCAGGCCGGCACGTCGATCGCCATGCTGGCGCAAGACTACGCGTTTGGCCGCGATGGCGTCAAAGCCTTCAAGGGCGCGCTCAAGAACGCCAAGATCGTGCACGAGGAATACCTGCCTGCCAACGCCACCGACTTCACAGCGGGCGCGCAGCGCCTGTTCGACGCGCTGAAAGACAAGCCCGGTCGCAAGATCATCTTCATCTTGTGGGCGGGCGCGGGTAACCCGTTCAAGATCGCCGACCTGGACCCCAAGCGCTTCGGCATCGAGATCGCCACCGGCGGCAACACGCTGGCCGCCATGACGCCGCTCAAGTCGCTGGCGGGCATGGAAGGCGCCACGTATTACTACTACGGCATTCCCAAGAACCCGATCAACGAGTGGCTGGTTGCCGAACACCAGAAGCGCTTCGGCCAGCCGCCGGATTTCTTCACGGCGGGGGGCATGGCGTCCGGCATCGCCATCGTGACGGCGCTGAACAAGACGGCCGGCAATTCCGACACGGACACGCTCATCAAGACGATGGAAGGCATGAGCTTCGATACGCCCAAGGGCAAGATGACGTTCCGCCCCGAAGACCATCAGGCGATGCAGTCCATGTACCACTTCAGGATCAAGAACGATCCTTCGGTGCCGTGGGCCGTGCAGGATCTGGTCAAGGAAATCACGCCGGATCAGATGTCTGTGCCGATCCAGAACAAACGCTGAAGGCCGCGCAGACCCATGCTGGAAACGCAATCGCTCACGATCCGTTTTGGCGGGCACGTGGCCGTCAACGCGGTCAGTTGCCGCTATGAGGCCGGCACGCTGACGGCCATCGTCGGCCCGAACGGCGCGGGCAAGACCACCTACTTCAATCTGATCTCGGGCCAGCTGCGCGCAAGCGAAGGGTCGGTGCATTTGAATGGCAAGGACCTGACCGCGCTGTCGGCCCCCGCCCGCATGCATGCGGGGCTGGGCCGCGCCTTTCAGCTGACGCAGTTGTTCCCGCGCCTGACCGTGCATGAGAACGTGCGGCTGGCCTTGCAGTCGCGCCAGCAAGGCATGAGCTGGCGGCAGATCCGCTTCTGGCGCACGTGGGACGATGACCGGGCACTGCTGCAACGTGCCGACGCGCTGCTGGAACGCACCCGGCTGTCTGCGCGCCGCAATCAGGCGGCGGCCGACCTGCCGCATGGCGACCAACGCAAACTGGAAATCGCCATGCTGATCGCGTTGGACCCGCAGGTATTCATGTTCGACGAGCCCACCGCGGGCATGAGCGTGGATGACGTGCCGGTGGTGCTGGAACTGATCCGCGAAATCAAGAACGATCCGTCAAAAACGATTCTTTTGGTGGAGCACAAGATGGATGTGGTGCGGGAACTGGCCGACCGCATTGTCGTGCTGCACAACGGCCAGCTGATGGCGGACGGCGATCCGGCCACCGTCATCGCCTCGCCCATCGTGCAGCAAGCCTATTTGGGTGTGAGTCCTTCGGAGAAAGCGGCATGAGCGGGTCCGGGATGAAATCATCTGCGCAGCCGTCCTCGGCCCCCGCTCCGCTGCTGCACCTGGCCGGCGTGCACACGCACATCGGCGCGTATCACATCCTGCATGGTGTGGATCTATCCGTGCCGGCCTCGGCCGTGACAATGCTGCTGGGGCGCAACGGCGCGGGCAAGACGACCACGCTGCGCACGATCATGGGCCTGTGGCGCGCGTCGCAGGGCCAGATCCACTTTGACGGCGCGCCGATAGGCGGACCGGGTACGCGCACATCGCCGCCCGACATGGCGCGCATGGGCATGGCCTACGTGCCCGAGAACATGGGCATCTTTGCCGATCTGTCAGTCAAGGAAAACATCCTGCTGGCGGCGCGCCAGGCGAAGAACGTGGACCAGCTGGACACGGCGCGTCTGGAGTGGATCTTCGGATTTTTCCCGGCGCTGAAAAAGTTCTGGCTGCATCCAGCGGGCAAGCTGTCTGGCGGGCAAAAGCAGATGCTGGCCGTGGCGCGCGCCATTGTCGAGCCGCGCCGGCTGCTCCTCATCGACGAACCCAGCAAGGGCCTGGCGCCCGCCATCGTTCAGAACATGATCGACGCCTTCATCGAACTCAAACAAGCGGCGACAACCATCCTGCTGGTCGAACAGAACTTCAGCTTTGCGCGCCTGGTTGGCGACCACGTCGCCGTGATGGACAACGGCCAGGTCGTGCACGCCGGCGGCATGCAGGCGTTGGCCGATGACGACGCGCTGCAAACGCGGCTGCTCGGCCTGTCTTTGGGAAGCCACCAATGAGCACCCTTGATATCGATACTCCGCTGCCGCGCGTGCGTGCGGACTTGCGCCCTGTCCTGCTGGTGCTGGCGCTTGCCGCGATCGCGCTGCCGCTGGTCGGTTCCTTTTCCACGTGGGTCACGCTGACGCTTGCCGGGCTGGCGATGGGCATGATCATCTTCATCGTGGCCTCGGGCATGACGCTCGTGTTCGGACTGATGGATGTGCTGAATTTCGGCCACGGCCTGTTCATTGCGATCGGCGCGTACATGGCCGCGACGGTGCTCGGATCCATGAGCGACTGGACACAATCCGGCAGCCTGTGGATGAACCTGGCTGCGGTGCTGCCCGCCATCATTGTCGGCATGCTGGTGGCGGGCGCGGTGGGCCTGGCGTTTGAACGCGTGATCGTGCGGCCGGTGTATGGGCAGCATCTGAAGCAGATCCTGATCACGATGGGCGGCATGATCATCGGCGAAGAAATCATCAAGATGATCTGGGGGCCGCAAACCTTGTCGCTGCCTCTGCCCGAGGCGCTGCGGGGCGCATTCCTGCTGGGCGATGCGGCCATCGAGAAATTCCGGATCGTGGCGCTTGCTGTCGGCGTCCTGGTGCTGGGCGGCATGTTGTGGCTGCTCAATCGCACCAAGCTGGGCCTGCTGATCCGCGCGGGCGTCGAAGACCGCGAGATGGTCGAAAGCCTGGGCTACCGCATCCGGCATCTGTTCGTGGGCGTGTTTGTCGCGGGTTCGATGCTGGCGGGGCTGGGCGGCGTGCTGTGGGGCATGTACCAGCAGTCGATCGTGCCGCAGCTGGGTGCGCAGGTGAACGTGCTGATCTTCATCGTCATCATGATTGGCGGCCTGGGTTCCACAGTGGGTTGCCTGATCGGCGCGCTGTTGGTGGGCCTGATGGCCAATTACACCGGCTTTCTCATGCCCAAGGCCGCGCTGTTCTCGAACATTGCGCTGATGGTCGCCATTTTGCTGTGGCGCCCGCAAGGCGTGTATCCCGTCACGAACCGCTAGGAGGGTAGACATGACTTTCCGCCTGCTCTCCGGCGACCCGCCGCGCAGCGCTTTGCTGGCCGTTGTGCTGCTTGCCATCGTGGCCGCGCTGGCGGCTGCGCCATTCCTGTTTCCCGGCCCCAAATCGCTGGCGGTGGCCGCCAAGATTCTTGTGTTCGTGATCCTGGTCGCCAGCTACGACCTGCTGCTGGGCTACACCGGCATCGTCAGCTTCGCGCACACCATGTTCTTCGGCATCGGCGCCTATGGTGTCGCTATCGCCAGCATCCGTATGGAGCCGGGCTGGACGGCGGTGTTCACGGGTCTGGGCGCGGGGTTGCTCGTATCGCTAGCGTTCGCGCTGTTGATCGGCCTGGCCAGCCTGCGCGTGCGCGCGATCTTCTACGCCATGATCACCTTGGCCGTCGCCGCGGCATTCCAGACGCTGGTGTCGCAATTGTCGGATCTGACGGGCGGCGAGGACGGTTTGAACTTCAAGGTGCCGCAGATGTTGCGGCCCGCGTTCCGGCCGTTGTCCGAACCCGTATTCGGCGTCACGATTGATGGCCGCATCATCACCTACTACCTGATCGCCGCCGTCTGTGTCGTGCTGTTCCTGCTGCTGCTGCGCATCGTCAATTCACCGTTTGGCCGCGTGCTGCAAGCCATCCGCGAAAACCCGTTCCGCGCCGAAGCCATCGGCTACCGCACCGTGCTGTACCGCAGCCTGTCCAACCTGCTCGGCGCCGCCTTCGCCACGCTGGCCGGCGCCCTATACGCCTTATGGCTGCGCTACAACGGGCCGGACACGTCGCTGTCGTTCGAGATCATGCTGAACATTCTGTTGATGGTGGTGATCGGCGGCATGGGCACGATGTATGGCGCGGTGGTCGGCGCCAGCCTGTTCGTGTTCGCGCAGAGCTACCTGCAAGACGGCCTGCATGTGGTCCACGACGTGGTGGCGGGCGTTGCACCGCTGGCGCTGCTGTTCGAGCCGGATCGCTGGCTGCTGTGGCTGGGGATTTTGTTCGTGGTGTCGGTGTATTACTTTCCGACGGGGATTGCGGGAAGGCTAAGGGAGCTGGCGCGCGGCAATTAGTTAACGTGCGCCCTGCCCCAGCGTATCGGCCTCACGACGCAGACCGTTGACGCGCCGCTGCATCTCATCCACGCTGCGGCGCGTATCGCTGCCACCGCGGTCCAACTGAGACCCTGAGGGGGTAGGCGCCAACTTCGGCATGGTCATGGGCGCGCCGGGATTCAGCGGAATCATGGCCGGGGGATGTGGGTCGGCGGTCGCGGGCTTCTGGTTCATCAAACGCTCCAGCATCTGAAGCTGAGTGCGTTGCGAGTCCAATGTACGTTCCTGCTCCATCAAGGCCTGCTCATCCGGGTCGTCGGAACCAAAGATGGCGGCATGGTCGCGCGACTGCCCGTCCAGCCGCACTCGCGGATCCGGGCCGGCGTTCAACAACGCCTTGCCCAATGCCGTATGGTCTTTCGGGGTCTCGGCAGCCGGTGCTGGGCTAGATGCGGCGGAGCCAGTCGTCGTCGGAGTCTGCGATTGCGATTGCGTTGGGATTTGCGATTGCGATTGCGCTTGTGCCTGTGCCTGTGCCTGTGCCTGAGGCTGCTCTGGCACAGGCACTTGCGCCCAAACCTGCGCCAACGGCAACGCCAGTCCCGCCGCGATGAACAACCAACGCCCGCGCGCGTTCGTACAGGCAAGACTCATGATTCTTGCATTCCAGATCCGATTGACGAAAAAAAACGGCAAGGGTTTGATCCCTTGCCGTTTTATATCAGAACACCGGAACGGCGAGCCGCTCCGATACCCTGCTTGACTTAGATGATACGTGCGGCTTCAACCAGGCGCACCACACGCCACGACTTCGAGCGCGAGATGGGACGGCCTTCAGCGATTTCAACCGTATCGCCTTCGTTGTATTGGTTCGATTCATCGTGCGCCTTGTACTTCGCGGAACGCATGATGATCTTGCCGAAGATGGGGTGCTTGACGCGGCGCTCGACGAGCACAACGACAGTCTTGTCCATCTTGTTGCTGACGACCTTGCCAACCAGCGTACGCTGGCGCTTGGCCACTTGGGTGTTTTGAGTTTCGCTCATGTTTATTTCCCTGCCTTCTCGGTCAGCAAGGTACGAACGCGAGCGATGTCGCGACGTACATTGCGCAGCTGGCTGGTGTTGGCCAGTTGCTGCGTGGCCTTCTGCATACGCAGACCGAATTGTGCCTTCAGCAGGCTTTCGAGCTCTTTGCCGAGCTCGGCGGCGTCTTTCGAACGGAGTTCGCTAGCTTTCATGTTAGGTCTCCTTAAGCACCGATGTGACGCGCGACGAACGTCGTCGAGATCGGCAGCTTGGCAGCGGCCAGGCGGAAAGCTTCACGTGCGATTTCTTCGCTCACACCTTCCATTTCGTAGAGCACTTTGCCGGGCTGAATTTCAGCGACCCAGTACTCCGGATTACCCTTACCGTTACCCATACGGACTTCGGCGGGCTTTTGCGAGATGGGCTTATCCGGGAAAATGCGGATCCAGATACGGCCGCCACGCTTGATGTGACGATTGATAGCACGACGAGCGGCTTCGATCTGACGGGCGGTCAGACGGCCACGGCCGGTGGCCTTCAGACCGAATTCGCCGAACGACACGTGGGTACCACGGGTCGCCAGACCGGTGTTGCGGCCCTTCTGCTCTTTGCGATACTTTCTGCGAGAGGGTTGCAGCATGGTTATTCTCCTTCAGGCGCCGGAGCAGCGTCCGCCTTGCGGGGACCACCACGACCACGACCACCCGGACGACCGGTGCGAGCACCGTCCGGACGATCACCACGCGGAGCGCGGCGCGGACGACGTTCTTCTTCGCGCGGGGCAGCGGTTTCCGGCGGCAATTCGCCGTTAGCCAGCATGTCGCCCTTGTAGACCCAGACCTTGATGCCGATCACGCCATAGGTCGTGTGGGCTTCGGAGGTGCCGTAGTCAATGTTGGCCTTCAGGGTGTGCAGCGGCACACGGCCTTCGCGATACCACTCGGTGCGAGCAATTTCGATACCGTTCAGACGGCCCGAGCTCATGATCTTGATGCCTTGGGCACCCAGACGCATCGCGTTTTGCATCGCGCGCTTCATTGCGCGACGGAACATGATGCGCTTCTCGAGCTGTTGCGAGATCGAGTCGGCGATCAGTTGAGCATCGGTTTCCGGCTTGCGGATTTCTTCGATGTTGACGTGCACAGGCACGCCCATCAGACGCTGCAGATCAGCCTTCAGGCTTTCGATGTCTTCGCCGCGCTTGCCGATCACCACACCCGGACGAGCCGAGTAGACGGTGATGCGGGCATTCTTGGCGGGACGCTCGATGATCACGCGACCAACGGAGGCGCTCTTGAGCTTCTTCTTCAGGTACTCGCGAACGCGAATGTCTTCGGCCAACATCGTGCCGAAGGCCTTGTCGTCGGCGAACCAACGCGAGGACCAATTACGGGTGACCGCGAGACGGAACCCAGTGGGGTGAATTTTCTGACCCATCGTGACTCCTTAAGCTCCGACCTTGACCGTGATGTGGCAGGTCTGCTTCTCGATACGGTTGCCGCGGCCCTTGGCGCGAGCGGAGAAGCGCTTCATCGACTGAGCCTTGTCCACGAAGATCGTGGTGACTTTCAGTTCGTCGATATCGGCGCCGTCGTTGTGCTCGGCGTTGGCGATGGCGGACTCGACAGCCTTCTTCAGGATGACGGCAGCCTTCTTCGGCGAGAAGGTGAGGATTTCCAGGGCACGACCAACCTTCTGACCACGGATCAAGTCCGCAACCAGACGGGTCTTCTGTGCCGAGATGTGCACCCCACGGATAATGGCAGTAGTTTCCATCGCTTACCTCTTCGCCTTCTTGTCCGCAGCGTGACCCTTGAACGTACGGGTCAGCGCGAACTCGCCCAGCTTGTGACCGACCATGTTCTCGTTGATGTACACGGGAACATGCTGCTTGCCGTTGTGCACAGCGATCGTCAGACCGATGAACTCGGGCAGGATCGTGGAACGACGCGACCAGGTCTTGATCGGCTTCTTGTCTTTGCCCGCGACGGCCGTGTCCACCTTTTTGATCAGGTGAGCATCGACAAACGGGCCTTTCTTGATCGAACGTGACATAGTGTTCGCCTCTTACTTGCGCTTGCGCCGTTGGACGATCATATTGTTCGTCCGCTTGTTGCGACGGGTCTTGAAACCCTTCGCCGGAGTACCCCACGGGCTGACCGGTTCGCGTGCTTCACCGGTACGGCCTTCACCGCCACCGTGCGGGTGATCCACCGGGTTCATGGCAACGCCACGAACCGTCGGGCGGATACCGCGCCAACGCATTGCACCGGCCTTGCCGATTTGGCGCAGGCTGTGTTCTTCGTTACCGACTTCACCGATGGTGGCGCGGCATTCGATGTGCACACGGCGAACTTCACCCGAGCGCAGACGCACTTGAGCGTAGATGCCTTCGCGAGCCAGCAGGACGGCGGAAGCGCCGGCCGAACGGACCATCTGAGCACCCTTGCCAGGCAGCATTTCAACGCAGTGAATCGTCGTACCCACCGGGATGTTGCGGATCGGCAGCGTGTTACCAGCGCGGATCGGAGCATCGGTACCGGACAGCAGGGTTGCACCCACTTCCAGGCCACGGGGAGCGATGATGTAACGACGTTCGCCGTCGGCGTAGCACAGCAGAGCGATGTGCGCCGTACGGTTGGGGTCATATTCCAGACGCTCGACCTTTGCCGGGATACCATCCTTGTCGCGACGGAAGTCGACAACACGGTAGTGTTGCTTGTGACCACCGCCACGGTGGCGGATCGTGATGTGACCGTTGTTGTTACGGCCAGAACCACGGGTCTTCTTTTCCAGCAGCGGCGCGTAGGGCTCACCCTTGTGCAGGTTCGGGCTAACAACCTTCACCATGCCACGGCGGCCAGCCGAAGTCGGCTTAACTTTTACGAGGGCCATTTACTTCACCTCCGCAAAGTCGATTTCCTGGCCGTCCTTGAGCGACACGTAAGCCTTGCGCTCATTACGGCGACGGCCAACGAATCGGCCAAAGCGCTTGACTTTGCCCTTACGGTTGAGGACCTGCACGGACTCGACCTGCACCTTGAAGAGCAGTTCGACGGCAGCCTTGATTTCCGGCTTGGTAGCGTCAGCCACGACACGGAAAGCGACTTGCTGATTCTTCTCAGCGACGAACGTGGCCTTTTCGGTCACGATCGGAGCCAGAATGACTTGCATCAAGCGTTCAGCGTTCATCCCAGCATCTCCTCGAGTTGAGCGATGGCCGGCTTGGTGATCAGCACTTTCTTGTAGTGGACCAGCGACAACGGATCGGCATAACGGGGCTCGACAACAGCAACGTGCGGCAGGTTGCGGGTGGCGAGGTAAACATTCTCATCAACGCTGTCGGTGATGATCAGGACGGAGTCCAGGCCCAGGCTCTTCAGCTTTGCAGCGGCAGCCTTGGTCTTGGGCGATTCCAGATCAAACGATTCGACAACGGCGATACGGTCTTCGCGAGCCAGTTGCGACAGGATCGAACGGATCCCAGCGCGGTACATCTTCTTGTTGACCTTCTGGCTGAAGTTCTCTTCGGGCGAGTTCGGGAAAATCCGACCACCGCCACGCCACAGCGGCGACGAAGTCATACCAGCGCGTGCGCGGCCGGTACCCTTCTGGCGCCAGGGCTTCTTGGTCGAGTGCTTAACTTCAGTGCGATCCTTTTGAGCGCGGTTGCCCGAACGGGCGTTGGCTTGGAAAGCCACCACGATCTGATGAATCAGCGCTTCGTTGAAGTCACGGCCGAAGATCGTATCGGGCGCGCTGAACGTAGCAGCGGCCTGACCTTGGTCGTTCAGGAGCTTGAGATCCATTTACTTACGCTCCCTTCTTGGCCGGGGCCTTGATGGCCGGGCGCACGACGATGTCGGCGCCAGCGTGGCCGGGGACAGCGCCCTTGACCAGCAGCAGGCCGCGCTCAACGTCAACGCGAACGACGTCGAGGTTTTGAACGGTGCGGGTGACATCACCCAGGTGACCAGCCATGCGCTTACCCGGGAAAATGCGGCCCGGATCTTGTGCTTGACCAATCGAGCCGGGAACGCGGTGCGAACGGGAGTTACCGTGCGAAGCGCGTTGCGAACCGAAGTGGTGACGCTTGATGGTACCGGCGAAGCCTTTACCAATGGTCGTGCCCGTCACGTCGACCTGTTGGCCGGCTTCGAACACGGATTCCACGGCGATCACGGCACCGGCTGCAAATTCAGCAGCGCGAGCGGGATCCAGGCGGAATTCTTTGAGGATGCTACCGGCTTCAGTGCCGGCTTTGGCGTAGTGGCCCGTTTGCGGCTGAGCCACACGCGAGGCACGACGAGTGCCATAAGCCACTTGGATCGCGGCGTAGCCGTCGGTTTCCAGGGACTTAACTTGGGTCACGCGGTTGTTCGACACGTCCAGCACGGTTACCGGGATGGATTCACCTTCCTCGGTAAAAATGCGGGTCATGCCGACCTTGCGACCCACCAGCCCCAGCCGGTGAGCGGCGGGCGTGGGTGTCGAATTCGACATCGTATTCTCCATTCCCGACTGCGATTGGTCGGGGCTAATCAGGCAAAAGGTAACGGCCTTTGCCCTACGACTATGTTCAACCTGACCGGGTTAGCTAAAAAATCAGCTACTCCGCCCATAGTTAGACTTGCCACTAAATGGCAAGCTTTGCATATTAGCATGATTTTTTCAGGCAACACAAGCACTTAGCGGCTTTTGTGTGTGCGAAGGCGGGACATTTCCGCCACACTTTTGCAGCTGAGGGCGAAGGTCGGCGGCAAGCGCCGCAGCGTACGACAGTAAGCGCCCGCTAACAATGACCTGGCGCGCTGTCTGCGCCAAAACAAAATGGCCGCACTCCGGTAGGAATACGGCCATTTCTTGCGAGCCTACCGGCGAAGGTAGCAGGCTCGGTACGCCTTATTGCAGGGCGATTTCGACGTCGACGCCGGCCGGCAGGTCCAGACGCATCAAAGCGTCAACGGTCTTGTCGGTGGGATCAACGATGTCCATCAGGCGCTGATGGGTACGGATTTCGAACTGGTCACGCGACGTCTTGTTGACGTGCGGCGAACGCAGAACGTCGTAACGGCGGATACGCGTGGGCAGCGGCACCGGGCCACGGACAACAGCGCCCGTACGCTTGGCGGTGTCAACGATTTCAGCGGCCGATTGATCGATCAGCTTGTAATCGAAAGCTTTCAAGCGGATACGGATCTTTTGGTTTTTCATGGCGTTTCCTAAAGAACGAGAGGCGAAGGCGACGAGGCGCCCTCGCTGATTGTTTGCTGCTTAAGTGATCCGAATTACTTCAGGATCTTGGCGACGACGCCGGCGCCGACGGTACGACCGCCTTCACGGATGGCGAAACGCAGACCTTCTTCCATGGCGATCGGAGCCAACAGCTTGACCGTCATGGCCACGTTGTCGCCC
>CAJYKY010000085.1 GCA_913775005.1 uncultured Achromobacter sp. | reverse complement strand
GCTGCGTTCTTCGCGGTCGTAAACGATGCGAGTCAGGGAATAATCCTGATGCTTCAAGCTGGGCTGGTAGGACCGGCCCGCGGCGGAATTCGCGTTATAGATCTCGGGGCGATAGATCTTCTGGAAGGTATCCATCGCCCCGAGATCTATAACGCGAATTCCGCCGCGGGCCGGTCCTACCAGCCCAGCTTGAAGCATCAGGATTATTCCCTGACTCGCATCGTTTACGACCGCGAAGAACGCAGCCGGCTGGCCATCGAGCAAGGCAAGTTTGTGGAAGAGCACTTCATCAAGCCGTATCAGTCGGTGCTTGAACAGTGGTCCGCAACGGCCGTCTTCAACTAATTAAAAAGTATCGAGTTATCTACTGTGAAAAAACTGCTTCCCACTTCAACCGCCGGCAGCTTGCCCAAACCTTCCTGGCTGGCGCAACCCGAGACGCTGTGGTCGCCCTGGAAATTGCAAGACGCAGGGTTGATCGAAGGCAAACAGGATGCGCTGCGCCTGTCGCTGCAAGAACAGCAACACGCAGGTATCGACATCGTCAGCGACGGTGAACAGACGCGCCAGCATTTTGTGACGACGTTCATCGAACACCTGAGCGGCGTGGATTTCGAAAAGCGCAAGACCGTGCGAATCCGCGATCGCTATGACGCCAGCGTGCCGACGGTGTTTGGTGCCGTCGCTCGTGAAAAGCCCGTGTTCGTTGAGGACGCCAAGTTCCTGCGTCAGCAGACCAAGCAGCCGATCAAGTGGGCGCTGCCCGGTCCCATGACGATGATCGACACGCTGTATGACGATCACTACAAGAGCCGCGAGAAGCTGGCTTGGGAATTTGCCAAGATTCTGAATCAGGAAGCCAAGGAACTGGAAGCGGCGGGTGTCGACATCATCCAGTTCGACGAACCTGCATTCAACGTGTTCTTCGACGAAGTGAATGATTGGGGCGTTGCCACCCTGGAACGGGCCATTGAAGGGCTCAAGTGTGAGACGGCTGTTCACATCTGTTATGGCTATGGCATCAAGGCCAACACGGATTGGAAAAAGACGTTGGGCTCGGAGTGGCGTCAGTACGAAGAAGCGTTCCCCAAGCTGCAAAAGTCCAGCATCGATATCGTCTCGCTGGAATGCCAGAACTCGCGCGTGCCGATGGATCTGATTGAACTCATCCGCGGCAAGAAGGTGATGGTGGGGGCTATCGACGTCGCCACCAACACGATTGAAACGCCCGAAGAAGTGGCCGATACCCTGCGCAAGGCGCTTCAGTTTGTTGATGCCGACAAGCTCTATCCGTCCACCAACTGCGGCATGGCGCCGTTGGCCCGTGCGGTGGCGCGCGGCAAGCTCAGTGCGCTGAGCGCAGGCGCGGAGATTGTTCGCAAAGAACTCTCGAACTAAGCCCAAGATATGGCCGTCGCAAACGGTTTGCGACGGCCAGCGGACAGCCCCCGGCTGTCTTTAACACGTTCGAGCTGCACCGAGCATTCAGTACCTACTATGTCACTTCCCAGTACGGCCATCGAGCCATTGCGCTTTCGCGAAGCGCTCGGGCATTACGCGTCCGGCATTACGGTGGTTACCTCGCATATCGATGACGAGCCGATTGGTTTTACCTGCCAGTCGTTCTATAGCGTCTCGATGAGTCCGCCGCTGGTGTCGTTCAGCGTCATGGCCGGTTCGGCCAGCTATCCCAAGATCCGCCAGGCCGGTCGATTCGCCGTCAATATCCTGTCCGATGAGCAAGTGCAGGTGTCCAACCAATTTGCCCGGCGCGGCACGGACAAATGGCACGGCATTGAATGGCGCGAATCGCCGCTGGGTAATCCGATCATTGCCGGCAGCCTGCATTGGCTGGATTGCGAAATCTACGCCGCCCATGCGGCAGGCGATCACGTCATCGTGATTGGCGAAGTGAAAGCGCTGAATGTGCAAGAAGCTGCGGGGACGCAGCCCTTGCTGTATTTCAAAGGGCAGTATCGGAACATCGGTTGCACGGCAGCAGGTGCCGCCGCCGTACCGAAGCCCGCGTAGCAAACCTACTGCGTCTGGCCGATCTCGCTCATCAGCCAGTTGCGCAGCGCGACCACCTTCGGGTCATTTTCGCTGCCGTGGCCATACACCAGGTCGTAGCCTTTATCCGCCTGTAGCAGGCGCGTCGGAAATAACGCGACGAGACGACCGGCCGCAATGTCTTCCAGGACCAGTGCGCTGCGCCCCAGCGCGACCCCCTCGCCGCGAATCGCAGCTTCGATGGCCATGCTTCCGTGGCTGTATGCCGGCCCGCGCCGCGCGAGCTTGCGGTCCAGCTTGGCTGCCGCGAACCATTGATCCCAGTTAGCCAGCATCCGGTCTTCGTGCAGCAGCACGCAGCCCAACAGGTCGGCCGGTTCGCGCAGGCCGCCCATGGCATCCCGGTATGCGGGGCTGCACACGGGGGTGACGAACTCGTCAAGAATGCGCTCGGCCACGACGCGCGGGTACCGGCCATAGCCGTAGCGGATGGCGGCGTCCACCTGGCCGTCGTTCAGATCCACGTTGACGTCGGTCACGTCCAGATGAATGTCGAACTCGGGATGCCGGGCGCAAAAACGGTGCAAGCGCGGCGCCAGCCACTTGCTGGCGAACGACACGCTGCTGCTGATGCGCAGGCGGGTTGCGCCAGCGTCGTGGCGCAGCCTTTCGGATTCGCGGGTCAGATCGCCCAGCAGCCGCGTGATCGCCAGATGGTAGGCCGCGCCGGCCTCCGTCAAGACGATGCGGCGGGTCAGCCGTTCAAAGAGAGGCACGCCAAGATGGTTTTCCAGCGCCTTGACCTGCCTGCTGATCGCGCCATGCGTCACGTGCAGCTCTTTTGCCGCCAGTGACATGCTCAGGTGCCGGGCCGCAGCTTCGAAGGCCCGTAATGCTTGCAGCGGGGGAAGGTGGTCGAACATGCTTGTACGTGTGAGTTTGGCTCACGCATTATGAGACAACAAATCGTTTGTCAGCAATCGGTGCGCGGATAAGCATGCGGGCTTACCGCGCCGCAAGGCTTCATTGTTCGCTACGCAGGACTTACGCATGTCGTTTGAAACTTGGTTGTTGTTGTTCGTCACCACGCTCGGCATCTCGCTGACGCCCGGCCCCAACGCGTTGCTGGTGCTGACGCACGGCGCCATCCACGGTTCGCGGCGCACCTTGTTCACCATTGCCGGCGGCCTGGTCGGCTTCGTCGTGATGATCGCCTTGTGCCTGTTCGGTATCGCCGCTCTTGTCGAAACATCGGTGCATTGGCTGACTGCGCTCAAGTGGATCGGCGGCGCTTATCTGGTCTGGCTCGGGTTAGGGCTGTGGCGCGCACCTGCGATGCCGGTCGCGGTGTCGGCACAGCATCCCACCGCGCGCGCGTGGACACTGTTCCGTCAGGGGCTGTTTTCTGCGCTGGCCAACCCGAAGGCGCTGCTGCTGTTCAGTGCATTCCTGCCGCAATTCATCAACGCCCAGCACAGCCTGATCCAGCAGTTCGTGATCATCACGTTCACGTATGTGCTGGCGGAATTTCTGGTTGAGATGCTGATCGCCGCGACTGCCGATCGTGTGCGTCCCTGGTTTGTTCGCGCCGGCCGGCGCTTCAACCGCTGCTGCGGCGGGCTGTTTGTGGCGGTGGGGGCGTTGTTGCCGTTGCGGTGACGGGCGGCGCGGGCGGGTGCCAATTGTCACCCGTCCGCGCCCAGAGTCCCAAAAATAGAACGATCAGATCAAAAACACCCATCTACCGGCTGGTTCGTCCCAAGAATATAGTTCTGTTCATGGCAGCGAGACGCGCTGCAAGCAGCACCGAAGACCGCAGTTCAGAACCGAATTCAGACGCACCCAACCTTAAGCAAACCGAATTTTTCGACTTCTACTTTCCAGGACACTGACATGACCAACGCCAACATCAACGCCGTCAAGAACGCCAACGCCAAGCTGGAAGTGCTGACCCCGCAGAACAGCCAGATCATCTTCATCGATCACCAGCCGCAAATGGCTTTCGGCGTGCAGTCGATTGATCGCCAGACCCTGAAGAACAACGTGGTGGGCCTGGCCAAAGCGGCCAAGGTGTTCGACATTCCGGCCATCATCACTACCGTCGAAACCGAATCGTTCTCTGGCTACACCTACCCCGAACTGTTGGATGTGTATCCCGAAAAGAAGGTGCTGGAACGCACGTCGATGAACTCGTGGGACGACCAGAAGGTGCGTGACCAACTGGCTGCCAACGGCCGCAAGAAGGTGATCGTGGCTGGTCTGTGGACCGAAGTGTGCAACACCACGTTTGCGCTGTGCGCCATGCTGGAAGGCGATTACGAAATCTACATGGTGACCGACGCGTCGGGCGGCACGTCCAAGGAAGCGCACGACATGGCGATCCAGCGCATGGTGCAGGCCGGCGTGGTGCCGGTGACCTGGCAGCAAGTGATGCTGGAATGGCAGCGCGACTGGGCGCACCGTGATTCGTACGACGCCGTGATGGAAATCGTGAAAGAACACTCGGGCGCCTACGGCATGGGCGTGGACTACGCCTACACGATGGTGCACAAGGCGCCGCAACGCACGCAGACCGCCCACGACGCCATCGCGCCGGTGCCTGCCACGGTGATCCCGGCCCAGCGTTGATTGCTTGATGCGCTGACTCATCCCTGCGTCTGATTCACAGACGCGCAGAAAGGCCCGGCACGCGACCGCTCAGGCGGCCGTGCGCCGGGCTTTGTTTTGCCTGTTTCTTTGCGCTTCGCCCTTCCCGCACCTCGCCTCCCGCGCGACCCCACGCCCCGTCCACGAGCCGCCTCATGACCACAGCCGACATCCGCCCTGCCGCCGACGCGCCGCCTGCCTCGCCCTTTTCCTACTCCGCCTTCTCGGTGATCTGGATCGCCACCGTGCTGTCCAACATCGGCACGTGGATGCATGACGTGGGCGCGGGTTGGCTCATGACGTCGCTGTCGCCGTCGCCAATGTTTGTGGCGCTGGTGCAGACGGCGGGCGCGTTGCCGGTATTTCTGCTGTCGCTGCTGGCCGGTGCGTTGGCCGACACGATGGACCGCCGCAAGCTGCTCTTGATGGTGCAGGTTGCCATGGGCGTGATCGCGCTGGCGCTGGGCCTGGTGGTGTGGTTCGGTCTGGCCACGCCGTGGGTGTTGCTGGCCTTCACGCTGTTGATGGGCATTGGCACCGCGCTGTCGGCGCCGGCCTGGCAGGCGATTGTTCCCAGCCTGGTGCCGCGTGCGTCGTTGCAGCAAGCAATTGCGACCAACAGCGTCGGCATCAATGTCAGTCGCGCCATCGGCCCGGCGCTGGCCGGGGTGTTGATCACCAGCCTAGGCGTGGCGATTCCGTTCTTTGTTAACGCGCTGAGCTTCATCGTGGTGGTGGCGGCGTTGATCTGGTGGAAGCCGCCCGTTGCTGCGGAAAAGCGCCTGCCGCGTGAACAGCTGTTCCATGCCATGCGTGCCGGCGTGCGCTTTGCGCTGCACAGCGCGCCGCTCAAGTCCACCTTGGTGCGCGCCGTGGCGTTCTTTCTGTTTGCCAGTGCCTACTGGGCGCTGCTGCCGGTGATCGTGCGTCAGGTGTTGAATGGCGGCGCCTTGCTGTACGGCGTGATCCTCGGTTGTGTGGGGGCGGGTGCGGTGATCGGTGCGATGGTGTTGCCGCCGCTGCGCAAAAAGCTGGGCCCGGATCGCAGCGTCATGGCCGGCACCTTGGGCACGGCGCTGACCTTGGTGGTGTTTGCGGTGGTGCCGCATCCGGTCGTCGCTGGCGTCTTCAGCTTCTTGGCCGGCGCGTCGTGGATCATGGTGTTGACGTCGTTGAATGTGTCTGCCCAAGTGGCGCTGCCGGACTGGGTCCGTGCACGTGGCCTGGCCATTTTCGTGACCGTGTTCTTTGGTTCGATGACGGCGGGCAGCATGATCTGGGGCCAGACGGCGGTGCGTGCCGGGGTGCCCGCTGCGTTGCTGATTGCCGCCGCCGGCGCGGTGCTGGCCATGTTGCTGACCCGCAAGGCCAAGTTGCAACTGGGTGCCGAGCTGGATCTGGCCCCGTCGATGCACTGGCCGGAGCCGCTGATCGATCAACAGGTTTCGCATGATCGCGGCCCGGTGATGATTACCGTGGAATACCTGATCGATCCGGCGCGTGGCGCGGACTTTGTAAAAGCCATGCAGCACGCTGGCGCCGAACGCCGCCGTGATGGGGCCTATGCCTGGGGGATTTTTGAAGACGCGGCGCAGCCGGGCCGTTATCTGGAATATTTCCTGGTGACCTCGTGGCTGGAACACCTGCGCCAGCATGAACGGGTGACCCACGCCGATCAGGATCAGCAGGAAGCCGTGCGCAGTTTCCACATTGGCGATGAAGCGCCGCGCGTATCGCATTTTGTGGCGCCGGCTCAGTAGTAATACGTATTTTGACGGGCGCCTGGCGGGCGCTCGTCAAACGGTAATGTTCAGCATAGTGATATTCTCCGCAGGTATTAAGTCATACGCGCCGAATGTAATTCCCCCGGCTATTGCCGGGACAGCCTTGGTGAAATCGCGGCAATATCCCGGCTTTATCCCAAACGGGATTATGAGATTTCACTTTGGTTAAATAAGATCAAGTAATACCCTTTTTAATATTTACTAACAACCGAACGGCGTTCCTCTGTTGCGGTTTGTGTAATGAATGTAATTATTTGAGGGAATTCCCGGGTTTATTACGGGCCACTCTGATTTATTTCCACAGCAAAAAACATTTTTAGAAAAAAGTTTGCTGTGCGACCCATCTACGATTCGTTGGCTCGTCGCTGAAGGTGTTAATCGGCGTATCGAGCCGTAAAAATTCTTAAGCAACGCGTCCGCTCAGACAGGACTTTTGAATATCGATTTCATATCGAATTCTGGTCCCTGGGCGTCGATTTCTAGTGTCTTCGACACGACGAAACTAGTGAGGTCCCCGTGGTAAAGAGAATCGCAGTGTGTGGCCTGGGTTATGTCGGCCTGCCTGTAGCCGTCGCATTTTCCAAGCGCTTTGATGTCATCGGATTTGATGTGGATAAGCGCCGCATCGCCCGTCTGAAAGAGGGCGACGACTGGACCGGCGAGATTGAACGCGAGGTATTGCTGGCTTCCCCCATGCAGTTCACCGACCAGGTGAGCGAACTGGAAGGATGTGACTTTTTCGTCGTGGCCGTCCCCACTCCCGTTGACGAGAAAAACAACCCCGATTTCTCGCTGCTGGTGAGGGCGTGCCGGTCCATCGGGCCGGTGCTGCGTCCCGGATGCATCGTCGTATTCGAATCCACCGTGCACCCCGGCGCTACCGAAGAAATCTGCGGACCGGAGCTGGAAAAGATTTCCGGCCTGCGTTGCGGTGTTGATTTCAAGCTGGGCTACAGCCCCGAACGGATCAACCCGGGCGACCGCGAGCATCCGCTGGAAAAGATCGTCAAGATCGTCTCCGGCCAGGACGAGGAATCGCTGGAAATCATCGCCGGCGTGTACGAACAGATCATCGACGCTGGCGTGCATCGCGCCTCGTCGATCAAGGTGGCCGAAGCGGCCAAGGTGCTGGAAAACACCCAGCGCGACATCAACATCGCGCTGATGAACGAGATGTCCAAGATCTGCGATCTGGTGGGCATCCGCACCTCGGAAGTCCTGGCCGCCGCCGGGACGAAGTGGAACTTCCTGAAGTTCTCGCCCGGTCTGGTCGGGGGCCACTGCATCGGCGTGGATCCTTACTACCTGACCTCCAAGGCCCAGGAACTGGGCTACCACCCCGAAGTCATCCTGTCCGGCCGCCGCATCAACGACGGCATGGCTACCCACGTGGCGTCGCGCGTGGTGCAGACGCTGGCCCGCAACGGCCGTCTGAATGCGCAGACCCGCGTCGGCATCCTTGGCATGACGTTCAAGGAAAACGTGCCCGACATCCGCAACTCGAAGGTCGTCGATCTTTACAACGCGTTGGGCGCTTTCGGCATTACGCCGGTCGCGTGCGACCCGATGGTCGACCCCGAGCAGATGCAGCACGAATACGGCATCACGCTTGTTGATCGCGACCAATTCCGCGACATGGACGTGCTGATTCTTGCCGTGCCGCACCGCGAAACCATGGACTCCATCTGGGAAGACTTGCCGCAACTGGTCAAGCGCGGGGGCATGGTGTGTGACTTGAAGTCCGTGCTGGACAGCAAACGGCTTCAGTCCGACCTCTTGTACTGGACTCTTTAAGTTCAGCCTCACTATCCATCACTACAGGAGAGGCCCTGAATGGCTGCTTTCACGATTGCTCCGATTGGCACCTGCCGCATCCACACGCCTTTGCGCGATGCCGTAGGTCGCTACCCCATCAAGCTGCAACTGGGCCGCAACTACGGCTTTGTGCACACCAGCGCGGAAGCGCTTCAACAGGCGCGATTCATGTTCGGCCAGGCCGACATTCCCGCCGATGTGCAGCGCTTGATCTTCCGCCCATCCAATGGGGAACAGGCGCGCCGCGCCACGCACAAGCCGGCCGAGCTCTACATGGTTGAGCTGTCGTCGCGCAAGCTGCTCACCATCGATGGCTACCCCATCCAGTCCAACTACCTGGGCCGCTACTTCAGCGAGTTCTTCGCCGACCGAACCCGCACGCGGATGTTCTGGTCGCTGGCCAGCGCCGAGCGCCTGGAAGAGCGGCGCGCGCTGCTGGACCAGGACCCGGTCTTCAAGAGCCTGTCGCAAGACGACCGCGCGCTGCTGGCCCGCATCGTCAAGCGCGATCTGACGGACGAAGACATCGAACAGGAAATGCGTCAGCTGGTTGAGCTGCTGGGCCGCGACAAGGTGGTGTTCGTCACCCACGTCAACGCGCTCACGCCGGACAACGTGCCGATCGAACAGCGCGAACAGCTGATCGCCGCCGTGACCGCCGCCGCGCAGCGCATCGGCGTGCCGTGCTACGACCCGACGCCGCTGATGAACAAGCTGGGCCAGGCCGAAGCGATGGAAGACGGCGGGCTGGACCTGACGCACTACACGCCGCGCTTTGCCGAGCGCCTGCACGCAGACTGGTTCAAGAACTTCATGCGTCCGCGCATGAGCGCGTCCACGCCGACGCCGTCCGTGCCCAAGCTGGGTGCCGACGACAACGCCGAGCGCATCGAAAAGCTGTGGGAATCGGGCGATCTGCGCGAAGCCTCCCGCCGCGTGCGCGATGTGCTGCGCCGCTACCCCGGCCTGCCCGATCACGTGCTGCTGTTCGCTCGCATCCAGGAAGAATTGGGCGACTACGAAGGGTCGCTGGCGCTGCTGGACAGTGCGGAAGGGCTGGCATCGGGCAGCAAGGCCGAGCAGATCCTGATGCGCAACCACTTCAAGCTGGGCCGTCACGACGTCGCTTACTCGCTGGCCGCCGGCCTGTTGGGTGATGAAATCGAAACGCCCGAGATCGTGCGCATCGCCGCCGCGTCCGCCAGCCAGCTGGGCTACGTGGACGAGTCGCTGGGCAACTGGAAGCAGCTGTTCCGCATCTCGTCGCGTGAAGACGCCACCGCGCTGGAAGCCGCCGACACGGTGCTGTCGCTGCTGCAAGCCAGCGGCGACATGGAAGCCGCCATTCGCTGGGTGCACGAAGTGCGCGCCGTTATCCCCGACTACGGTCGCGGCTTTGCCGTGCTGTGGCGTGACCGCCTGTTGGCTTCGGATCGTGCAGGCCTGCGTACGCTGGCCGCCGAGAAGCCCGCGCTGGCCGATGGTGACGCGCTGGAGCTGGTCAAGGAAGCCTCGTGGCGCGGCTGCATCATGGCCGCCGCTGCGTTGGCCGTGTCTTGCAATCTGGCCAAGAGCGAGCAGGAAGACATCATCGCATGGCTTCAATCGCAATCGGCCGCATGGGCCGAAGAAGGCAACCGTGCGCTGGAAGAAGGACGCCTGCGCGATGCCGCCGAGCGCATCTGCGCGCATCGCCTGCTGAACCCCGATGCCCTGGCCGGTGTGCGCGCACAGCGTGCATTCGAACGCGCCATGCGCCTGGGTGTGCGGGCCGCGCTGGTGGCCGGCAATAACAAGGAAGTGATGGACCTGACGGACATCGCGATCGATACGCAAGTCGACTTCCCTGAGCTTGACGCCATGCGTGGCCGCGCGGCCGATGCGCTGGGCGACAAAGAGACCGCCATGCGCCATCTGGAGCAGGCGGCCGCCAACGAATCCGCCCCGCTCAGCACGCAGCTGTTCTTTGCGCGGGTGGCGTTCAACGGCGGCTGGTTCGGTGAAGCCATCGACGCCTACAAGATGGTGCTGGCCCATCCGTCGGCCGATCAAAGCGCCAAGGAAGAAGCCGAACGCCAACTGGGCCGGCTTGGCCCGCGTGCGATTCGCGGTGCGCGTGAAATCCTGTCGTCCGGTGATCACCAAGGCGCGTGGAACCTGCTGGACCGCGTTGCGCAGTCGTGGCCGGCCATGACCGAAGTGGATCACGAGAAGCGCCGCATCCTGGCCGTGCTGTACGCCGAGGCCCGTGCGCTGGATCCGGCCAGCACCACGGAGCGCCTGGCGCTGGGCGAGCGGATTATCAAGCTGGTGCCCGATGATCCCATCGGCCTGCGTCTGGCCGCCGTGGGCGCCATGCGTCTGCATCGCTTCGAGCAAGCCCTGCCGTACTGGAAAGCGCTGCAACAACGTTCCGACAACCCGGCGCAGTTCGAGCACTACATCGAACGTTGCCAGGTGTGGATTGAGAAGATCAATCGTAGGAAGGCCGCATGAATCCGCCGCTGATTGCCGAACGGGTGGACCTGACAGAAAAGCGCGACGTCGTGTCGCCGGAACTCCAGGCGGTGCATGCCGAGCTGGAAGAGATTGTCGCCACGTCAGGACGGGTTCAGGTTGCGCAGGAAAACCTGCCGCGCGCGCAAGCGTTGGCGCGCGGCTACATGGCGGATTCGAAGGTGCGCTTTCTGCTCCTTCGCCTGAAAGAATCCGCCGGCTTGAACGAGGGCATGGCCGAGCAATGGGCCACGCTCTTGCAAGAGTGCCCGGACGATCTTCAGATTGTCCGGTATTGCGCAACGCGGCTCGTGAAAGAACGGCATGTGGACGAAGCCTTGTCCCTTGTCGAACGCCACCTGCCCGAGTCCACGCAGAATCCCGCGCGCCTGTTCGCGCGCGCCAAACTGCTGAGCGACATCCGCGCGCACGAACAGTCGGACGCGTTGTTCCGCCGGCTGATTTCGGAGCATCTGGATCGCAACATCCGCGTCGAATTTGCCAAGCGCCTGCGCAAGCGGGGCCTGCTGGCCGATGCGTTTGAAGTGATCTCGCCCGTGGCCAAGCAGCTTGCGCCCGGTAGCAAGGCGGCCGAGCTCGCCGAAGGATTGGCCAGCGACTACGCCTTCTATCAACGCTACGAGCCGGGCGGCCGCCTGGCGGGCAAGGACGTGCGCATCGTGTCCATGAAGCACGCGATCCTGCACTTCCGTGACCGCCACATCGCCGAACAGCCGCCAGAGAAGCCGGTGTCGGTGGCGCTGGTGACGGGCAGCCTGGGACCGGGCGGCGCCGAGCGCCAGCTGACGCGGCTGGCCGGTGAGCTGACGCGCATGGCCGATGTGCCAGAGCAGCAGCCTGTCACCATGCTCAAGCGTCCTGAGAAGGTCGAGGTGCTGGTCAAGGCGCATTCCGAGCCGGCTGGGTCCAACAAGAAGCAAGGGCTGGATTTCTTCCTGCCCGTGCTGGTGAAGGCGCAGATTCCCGTCACGGAAATCAACAAGCTTCCGGCTATTTCGGTTTCGCATCAATCGGTTCCCGATGGCAACCTGGGCCGCTTGCTGGAACAGCTGCCGCCGCCGGTGCACTACGGCGTGACGCGCCTGGCGCCGGTGTTGCGCGCCAACCCGTTCGACGTGGTGAGCCTGTGGCAGGACGGCACGTGCCTGTTCGGCGCGCTGGCCGCGCTGCTGGCGGGCGCGCCGACGATCCATCTGGTGTTCCGCGGCCTGCCGCCCAACATCCGCAAGGATCGCTTCCGCGAGGAATATCCCGAGCTGTATCAGGCGCTGGCGCAGGTGCCGGGCGTTTATTTCGTTAGCAATAGTCGCACCGCTGCCGAAGCCTATGCCGATTGGCTGGGCATTCCCATCGTGCGTTTTCATGTGCTGTACAACGGCGTGCCGGATCTGGCCACCGACGCATCGCCCACCGATAAGCAGAAGTGGAAGGCCTTTCAGGCCAGCACTACTGACGCCACGGAGACGATCGGCGGCGTGTTCCGGCTGGAACCCGACAAGCGCCCGCAGCTGTGGATCAAGCTGGCCGCGCTATATCTAAAACGACGACCACAGGCGCGCTTTGTCATCGTTGGCGACGGACGTTTACACGACAACATCGTAGCCTTGGCGGACGAAATGAAAGTGACCGACCGGCTGCTGCTTGTGGGCTTGTCGAACCACGTGGGCTATTGGTATTCGCAGATGGATGCCAGTGTTCTGCTGTCGCGCTACGAAGGCCTGCCCAATGTGCTGATCGAAGCGCAACTGCTGGGCGTGCCGGTGGTGTCGACGCCGGCAGGCGGCGCGGGCGAGTGCTTCGTCGAGAACGTGACGGGGCATTTGCTTAGCGATGTCGAGCATCCGGACTTGAACGAGGCTTGCGACAAGGTGTTGTCGATGGTGGATCAGGTGCGTGCAGACGAAAGCCTGCGCGAACAAAGCCGTCATCGGGCGCAGACGCTGTTCTCGCTGGACGCGATGCTCAGCAAGTTCCTGGCCTTGTGCATCCCCGTCATGCCCACGTCGGAGAACGATGAACGCATGGATATGACGCCGCTGTGCCGCATGACGGCTTGATGGCCGGCGCGTCTTTCCGAGTTCCTGAAAAGTAAAAGGTATTTATGCAAATGAACGTCCCGGCCGCGGGCGTCCCGGCCGCGGCAGCCTTGGCGCGCGGTCCGTGGCGCAAGGCGGCCCT
Source organism: uncultured Achromobacter sp. (assembly GCA_913775005.1). Taxonomy (GTDB): domain Bacteria; phylum Pseudomonadota; class Gammaproteobacteria; order Burkholderiales; family Burkholderiaceae_B; genus Achromobacter. The sequence goes on along the minus strand of CAJYKY010000085.1, from coordinate 17,688 downwards.
GACCTTGGCGCTGCTTTCCGCCCTGACCCTGTCGGGATGCCAGCTGCCGCGTTCCGGCCCGATGCTCAGCGAGATGACGGGCGCGCACGACGACAAGGATGTCATCGTGATGCCCGTCTCGCGCGAACTGGTGCAGGCAAGCAAAGTGCCCGAAGTGTCGGACTTCCCCGAACGCTATCGGGATCTGACGCAAGCCGGGTTTGACAGCCTGGTGCCGGGCGACGGCATCAACGTCACGGTGTGGGAACGGGGCGGGTTGGGCGTCTTTGCGGCGGATCCGTCCGGCGTCAGCAACCTGGGCAACCAGGAGATTGATCGCAACGGCAACGTCTACTTCCCCATTCTTGGAAAATTCCGCGCGGCCGGCCTCACGCTGGCGCAATTGCATGACGCCGTGGTGGCGCGCCTGAGCAAGCTGGTGGTGGGCGCCGACGTCAGCGTCACGCGCGCAGCGGATGCGCGCGGGCAGATGGTGACCGTGCAGGGCAACCTGACCAAGCCGGGCATGTTTCCCATCACGCAAACGTCTCAACGTCTAAGCAGCGCGCTGGCGCAGGCCGCGCCGGTGCAGACGAACCCCGAACAGCTGATCATCAGCCTGCGGCGCGACAACCAGGTGGCGTCGGTGCGGCTGTCGGATATCTACCGCAACCAAAACAACGACATCCTGCTGCGCGCGGGCGATGTCATCACCGCCTACGATTCGCGCGAGTACCTGACGGTGCTGGGCGCGGCGGGCATGCAGGGGCGCGTGGCGATCAGCAAGCGCAATTACACGGTGCTGGATGCGCTGGCCGATTCGAAGGGCCTGGACGACAAGACGGCGGACCCGCGTTCGGTGTTCCTGTTCACGCCTGCCAAGGCCGGTGCGCCGGGCAAGCCGGACATGCTGCCGGTGGTGTACCAGTTTGATCTGACGCGTCCGGAGCAGGTTGCACTGGCGCGCGAATTCTCGGTGCATGAAGGGCAGGCCATCTACATCTCGGATGCGCCGTTCACGCAGGTGCAGAAGGTGCTGTCGGCATTCCGCGTCACCATGAGCGCCGGCTTCAGCGCCACGCGGGCAATCGATAGCGACTCGGGCGGCAGCTCTGGCGTGTCCCAGTAGCGCGTCGATGAGTAACGAAGACAGGATCAAGGGCTGGCGTTCGCGCCGCAAGGACAGTAGCTACACGGTAGGGGCCGGCGTTGCAGCCTGGCGTCTGGACCCCGCCGCCTTGTTCGAAGCGAAGGCGCCGCCAGCCGTATTGCTCAAGCCGCTGGTCGCGCGCTTGCAGGGCGAGCCGCATGATTCGGTGGCGGCGCGGCGCGCGGTGTACGAAGCCGTGCAGGCCGAGCTGGACGCCGAGATCGTGCGCAGCGCGGTCGACGAGACGCTGGCCGATTTTTCCCGGCGGCGGCTGCGCCTGATCGTGCGGCTGTTGGAAATGGATATCCGCGACGGCGTGGACGTGTTTGCGCCGGGGTACATGCCTGCGAAGCTGACGGCGGAAGACGAGCGTCTGGCCACCGCGCACGCCAGGCGCGTGGACCGCCGCAAGCAGGACGAGGCGCGCGATGCGCGCCGGCAGGCGTCGCGCAACGACGTCGCGCTGGAAATAGAACTGCCCAAGGACGAGGCGGGCGACCTGGCGATCCTGCGCGAACGCTTGCAGGCGCTGCACGAAGCGCGCGCGCCGGGCAACCAGGACAAGCGCCGCTCGGCCGGCCGCACGCTGATGGCGATGTTTGTCTACCAGCTGCATGTGATCCATGGCGAAAGCCGGATTGCGCTGCTGTGGTCGCTAATGGGTCCCATCGTGCTGCTGACGCTGATTTCGTCGCTGTACATCCTGATGGGCACGCATTTCATCCTGGGCATGGACGTGCAGACGTTCTCGCTATTGGGAGCCACCACATGGATCATGTTCCGCCAGATCGTGTTTCGCAGCAGCACCGCCTATGTGTCGGCGCGCGGCCTGTTGAACTTTCAGGGCGTGACGCCGCTGATGTGCGCGCTGGTGCAGGCGCTGATCTACCTGTCTGTGTACCTGGTGGTGTTCGCGGTGCTGATCAGCGCGGGGCACGCCTTGGGGCTGATCACGCTGCCCGAGAGCTGGGCGGGGTTCATCCTGTTTGTGGTGCTGATGGGCTGCTTTGGCGCGGCGATGGGCGTGCTGTTCGGTTCCATCGCGACGTTCTGGCATTACTTCCTGAGGCTGGCGCCCATTATCGAACGCTTCTTGCAGATATTTGCGGCGGTGTTCTTCGTGTCGGAACAGTTGCCCGAACATCTGCGGCCTTACATGCTGTGGCTGCCCTTCGCCCACGGCATGCAGCTGCTGCGGTCGGCTTACTTCGAGGCCTACGAATCGCACGACGCCAGCCTGGGTTACTTCCTGACGTCGCTCGTCTTCATGACGGTGATCGCGCTGGCCGCCGAACGGCTTGCCCGTCCCAACGTCCAGCCGATGTGAGGCAACGAAGATGATCTATCTGAATGGCGTCACGGACGAACCCTATGCCTTCGGCAACCGGCAGCCGCTGCTGGCCAACGCCAATCTGGACATTCCGGTGGGGCGTTACGCCTTGCTGTCGCCCGTGCCGGAAATGCATCGGCAGATTGTCGATGTGCTGTGTTGCCTGCGGCCGCCGCGCCGCGGGTTTGTCAGGCACGACGGCACGGTGTCGTGGGCCATTGGCCGACAAGGCTTCATCCGTGGCAAGGCCACGGGCCTGGCCGTGATCGAGTTCGTCAGCGAAATGTACGAGCTGGACGTGGACGCCACCTTTGAACTGGTGGCGGACCTGGTTACCGATCCCAAAACCCTGGCCAAACCCATGGAGCACTGGCCGCTCTACGCACGGCAGGAGTTCTCGTTCGCCCTGGCGCTGGCGCCGGCGTTCGATGTCTACGTGATCGAAGGGGCCATCCCGTTCGAACCCTGCCGTTTCACCCGTCTGTGGTTGGCGCTGTTTGAAGAGCGACTGATCGGCCGGACACTCATTCTTTCCAGTTACCGCCAGAATCAGTTGGCGGATTACTGCCTCAAGGGCTTGATTTATGAACGAAGCGAACTCCGCATCGAAGACGACCTCGACCAGTGCATCAGCAAATACCCCCCGCGACGCTCAAGAAGCGACTCCGGCACCGGCGACGATGGCTTCGGAGGCGGCTTCGACGACGGCCAGCTCATCTGAGGGCGGTTCGGAAATCGAGCGGCGCCGGCGCGACCGGCAGTCGTCGCTACGTGCGCGGCGGCGTCAGCGCTGGATCAACGCGGCCATCGTCATGGCGCCGGTGGCGTTGGCGCTGGTCTACGTGCTGTGCATCGCCACGCCGCGTTACGAAGCCGAATCCCGCTTCTTCGTGCAATCGGCGTCCGGCCAGCAAGGCGGCATGGGCGGCGCGGCCAGCCTGCTGACCACCGGCAACTCGGGCGGCATGCTGGGCGGCTTTGTGGATGGCTGGGCGGTCAGCGACTTCCTGAAATCGCGCGACTGCATGCAGCAGCTGGACAAGAAGGTGGGCCTGCGCCAATACCTGTTGCAGCCCGGCCTGGATCCGGCCAATCACTTGTCTGAAGATGCCAGCGAAGACGACCTGTATCGCGCCTACCGCAAGGCCGTGGATGTGTCCTTCAACCCGTTGGAACAGATCGACGTGCTGCGCGTCAGCGCGTTCTCGCCGGAAGACGCGGCGATTCTGTCGAAGGCGCTGATCGGGCTGGCCGAAGAGTTCGTCAGTTCGATGAACAAGAAGGGCGTAGCCGACAAGCTGAAGGTCAGCGAAGAGGCTGTGAAGCTGGCCGAAGACAAGGCGTTTGCTGCCCGCGAGGCGCTGACGGCCTGGCGCACCCAGCATGGCAACATCGACCCGACGGCCACCGTGGCCATGCTGCTGAACCTGTCCAGCACGCTGGAAGCGGAGCTGAGCAGCGCGCAGATCAACCTGGACAAGATCCGCGCCATCGGCAACAAAGACCACTTCATGCTCAAGCCGGCCGAGCAGCAGGTGGCCGCGCTGAAAAAGCGGCTGGCGTCGGTGCGCTATCGCCTGAGCGGCGAAGGCAATACCGAAGCCAAGCAGCTCAAATCGTACGAGGCGCTGAGAAACACCCAGGGCTTTGCGGATTCGAATCTGACGCTGGCCCAGCAGTCGTATCAACAAGCCATGACCGACACGCTGCGTTTGCAGCGCTATCTGTCGATCATTGCGCAGCCGGTGCCGACGGACCGCCCGAGCAGCCCGCGCACGATGATTCTGCTGTTGCAGGCGCTGGCGCTGGGCTTTGTACTGATGTTTGTCACGCGGGTGGCGATGGCGTTGCTGAGGGGGTTGCGTCATGGTTGATACGGCAGTTGATACGGCGGCGGATAAGGTGGCAAATAAGGCCAGTGCCACGACGCGGCTGCGCGAAGTCATCGCGCAGATCCATGCCGCGCAGAAATGCTCTGATGAGCCGGCATCGGCTTCAGTATCGGACCCCGCCAATCCCGGCATGGCCGCGCTCAAACCCGCCTTGGCCGACACGTCGGATGGCTGGCGCGATGTGCGTCGGCTGTTGGTGGCGCCGCTGGTCCGGGAAGGCAAATTCGCGCCCGCCATGGACGCGCTGGACATCCTGATTGCGCAGTATCCGTCGCGCGTGGATGATCGCCGGCTGCTGGTAAGCCTGCTGGGCCGCACCGAACAATGGGACCGCGCCATCACCGAAGCCGACGCTGCGGCCGCCATCGAGCCCGACAACGCCGCGCTGCATGGCGTGCGGATCCAGGTGCGGGTGCAAGCCGGACGCGTGGCCGAAGCCGCCGAGATCGCGCGCGCCACGCTGCCGCTGGCGCAGCGCGAACCGGCCGAGGCCTATTACTGGTTGATGGCCTTTGTGCGCAACGGCGACGCCAGCGAAGCCGCGCAGATCGCGGCGGCGCTGGACGCCGCCAAGCTGCCCAATGCGCGCGTGGCGACGATGGCCGTGCGTGCGCTGCTGGACGATGGCCGCAACGCGGCCTCGATCCAGCTGGGCGACGCGGCGCTGGCTGCGGGCCACGATTGCGCACCGCTACGCGCGTCGTTGGGGCAAGCGCATTTGCGGCGCGGAACCGAAGCCGATCGCAAGACCCATGCGTTGACGCACTTTGAAGCCGGCCTTGCTGCGGCGCCGACGGATGTGCGGCTGTTGTCGTTATATGGCGAAACCCTGCTGCGCGCGGGCCGCTACAAAGAGGCGGCCCCGCCGCTGGCCAAGGTGATCGAGCTGGCGCCGGAACTGGAACAGACGCGGGCGCTGTATGCGCGCGCGCTGCGCTACACCTTGCAGTACGACGACGCCGCCGACCAGATGGTGAAGCTGGTCGAGAAGTCGCCCGACAAGCTGCTGTGGCAGCGGGCGGCGATTGGCGCGCTGTCGCAGGCGGGCCGCAAGGCCGAGGCCGAATCGCTGTTCACGAAATACTTGGCGCAACGCGGCGCGAAGCTTCCCCCCACCTTCCAGGAAGCGCTGGACCAGATGGAGCAGCGCTTGGACACCGCGCCAATTCCGAAGGCGCGGATGGACTGGGCGTGGTCGTTGCGTAGCGATACCAGCATCGATCGCGCCACGTGGGAACGCCGCGCGCGTTGGGGGCATCTGGTGGACCATCTGCTGTTCGACTGGCTGGAGTGCCGCGAAGAACAGGCGGAAGAAGCGATGCAGATGCTGGGCGAACTGGACACCGGTGAACGATTCTTTGCGCCGCTGCTGGCGTCGGGCCGGGGCGTGGTGGTTGCCACCGCGCACGTGGGGCCGATGTACGCGGGGCTGATGGCGCTGGAGCTGCTGGGCATTCCGTCGCGCTGGCTGGCCACGGCGCCCAGCATCGCGCAAAGCAGCTACGCCGCCGCGTTGATTTCCACGGCCGACCAGACCGAGGCGCAAGTGGCCAAGGCCTGCATGCGGGCGCTGGGCGCGGGCAATGTGCTGTGCCTGGCCATCGACGGCGCGGCGAACCCTGCTGCGCCGCGCACGCACTTCGAAGGCCAGGAAGTGACGTATTCCAGCTTTGCGGCGCACCTGGCGCATCGCCAGGGCGTGCCGTCGGTGTTCTACACGCCGCGCTGGGAAAACGGCAAGGTGGCGTACACGCTGGAGATGCTGCCCAGCGTTGCGCCGGGCGAAGACGCCGACACGTATGCACAGCGTTGGCAGAAGGCCTACTTTGAGCGGCTGCGGGAGCACGTTGCCGGGCCCCCCGAGAATTTGCGCCTGAGCGGCGGCATCTGGCGCCACGTCAGTGCCGCCGACCGGTCCGCGCAGCCCTAGGAGTGTGCGTCGATGAACGTGTCCATCAAGAACGGCTTACGGGGCCTGCTGGCAGCGGCACTGGCCGGGTTGCTGAGCTACGGCAGCGCGGCGGCGGCAAGCGAAGCCTGCCAACGCCCCGATCAACAATGCCCATGGGTGGCCTCGCTGCTGGCGCAGCGTGAAGGCTATGGCGCGAAGGCTACCGGCGGGCTGGGCGGCAAATTCATCGAGGTCACCTCCGACCAGGACGCCGGCCCCGGCACGCTGCGCGCCGCGTTGCGAGAAGCGAAGAAAGGTCCCACGTGGATCCGCTTTGCCTCCGACATGACGATCACGTTGGACACTCAGCTGCGCGTGCCATCGAACGTCACGATCGACGGGCGCGGCAAGCGCGTGACCTTGCTGGACGACGGCCTGGGCGTGTATGGCGTGAACAACGTGATCCTCACGCACCTGACCATCGACGGCCGCTTGAACCGGCTTACACAAGCGGTGAACGTGGCCAACGGCAGCCACGATGTGTGGGTGGATCACATGGATCTGTCGCGCATGTCTGACCGGCTGCTCAATGTGAAGAACGGGTCGACGGACGTGACGATCTCGTGGACGAAATTTCATAATTCGAACAAGGTCATGTTGCTGAACAACATTACCAACAAGGATCTTTTCCACAACTACGATCGTGATTCGATCGCGCGCGTGACACTGCACCACAATTACTTTTTCAATACCGTGCAGCGCAATCCGCGCGGGCAGTTCGGCACGTTTCACCTGTTCAACAACCTGCTTGAGAACTGGGATTTCTACGGCATGAGCTTCAGCCTGGAAGCCCGCGCGTTTGTGGAAGGCAACATCTTCAACAATTCCACGCAGCGCAAATGCGTGGAGCCGGCCTTCTTCCCCACGGTGGAAGGCATCAACGTGAATTACTGCCAGTACATCCCGATAGCATCGCAACGCAGCGCGCTGGAAAACGGCGAGTCGGACCGGGGAGCGTATGAAAAGCTGAAGTCGCAGCATGGCTACACGCGCGACTACAAGGCGTTCCTGCGCCTGAAAGACAACCTGTATCTGGGCGACGCCAAACCGGTGCTGCAAGACTACCGCCCCGAAGATGCGCCCACGCCGCCGTACTGCTACGGCTATGAGCATCCCACGCCCCAGCTGGCCGAAAAGATCCGCCAGCACGCGGGCAACACGTCGGGCGATACGCCGCTGCCTGCCGCGAAGATGGGGACGGGCTGCCCGAAGTAGCGGGGTCTGACACCTTTTTGTTGTTTTTCCCGGGCCCCGGAGTGAAAATCGCCGCTTGGCGTGCTGCCAGGCAGCACATGGGCGATTCGATCCGGCCGCCAGGGGAAAGCAGTGAACGTCGCCGTTCAGTTCCAGACGCATACCGCCAACGACGCCAGCACCTTTGCTGAGGATGCGAGCGCCGACAACGCAGCCAGCCCGTGGACGGCGTGGGTCTATCGCTGCGCCATGAGCCTGTTGACGCATCCCGCCGATGACGCCGTGTCAGAGATGCTGGCCCACCTGGGTGAGACGTCGCAGGCGGACCGGTCATGGTTGATCGAGTACCGGCCCGACATGCTGCGCTTTCGCAATACGCATGAGTGGTGCCGGGGCCAGACGCAGCCCTTCGTGGCCGAATTGCAGGATGTGCCGACGACGCTCATTGCGTGGTTGCACCGCTACCTGGTCAAGGGCCACGCCGTGGCGATTCACGATGTGCATGATCTGCCACGCTCGGCGCGCATCATTCAGGCCGAGTTCGTGCGCCAAGGTAATAAAAGCGTATTGAGCGTGCCGGTGTTTCACGACGGAAAGCTGTGCGGCATCATCGGCTTCGACACCACGGTCAAGCATCGCCGGTGGTCGGCGGCCGAGGTCCATGCCTTGCATCAGTGCGCCAACTTGATCGGGCAGGCCAAGTATTCGAACCGTCTTGCCCGGACGCGCGGCGCCCTGCACGACAGTGCGCTGTCCGTGGTGTATCTGAACATGCGCGGCGTGGTGCGCGGCGTGCCGCCAGAGTCGATTGTTGGCGTGCGTTCGGCGGGCAACTACAGCGAGATCTGGCTCGAAGACGGCTCGATGGTGCTGGACTCCCGCGCGCTGGGCATGTGGTCGACGCTGCTGCCCGAAAAAATCTTCTTTCGCGTGCATCGCACCGCCATTGCCAACGCGTTGCATGTCATGGACGTGGACCGGCGCAGCGTTGACCGTTGGCAGATCCGGATGCGATCGTTGGAGCATCTTTGGCCGGTGTCGCGCGCGTACCGCAAGCCGCTGCGCGAGCGCATGGGTATCTGAGTCCATCGCGGCTGATCGTTGCGCCGTCGCCGGGCAGGCGCATGCCGTTCGTCATGCGGCAATGTTGGTTCGTCCTCTGAAGGTGGTCAATTTTTCCGGTTTTGGGATCATCGGGCTTTCCGGGGATACCGCTACCGCCCGCTACCTAGAGAGAACCGGCATGTTTGCGACTCGCATTGCTTCGCGCCTTACTGTTTCGCGTATTACCTCGGTGGCCGTCATGGCCGCTTGCGTGTTGGGTGCAAGCCCGGTTCGCGCCACCGACCTGGCCTTGCAGGACGCCGTGTCCATGGCGGGCATGCAGCTCTATCTGGACTCGGGCGCGCCCGCCCTCATCATTGCGGCGGTGCGCGGCGATGAGGTTGTCATCCAGGGCTACGGCGAGACCGCGCCCGGCAGCGGCGTGGAGCCCGATGCGCAATCCGTCTTCCGCATCGCGTCGGTGTCCAAGGTCTTCGCGGCGGACGTGCTAGCGTCCCTGGCGGCCAAGGGCAAGCTGAAGCTCACGGACCCCTTGGCCAACTACGCGCCCAACAACGCCAGCGTGCAGGTCAATGGCCGCCCGATGACGCTGCTGGATCTGGCCACGCATTCGGCAGGCTTGCCGCGCGAACTGCCGAACCCGGACGTCAAGCCGTCGGACAATCCCTTCGCCGCCTTTGACCGCGCGTATTACTGGAAGTGGGTCGGCGCCCACAAGCCGGCCTACGCGCCGGGCACCACCACGCTGTATTCCAATCTGGGCTTTGGCTTGTTGGGCGATGCGCTGGCCAAGGCGGGCGGCGCGGACTATTCGACGGTGCTGGCCAACGAGGTCACACGGCCGGCGGGTTTGGTCGATACCACCAACGTGCTGACTGACGCGCAAAAGCCGCGCCTGATGACGGGCCTGGATCCGTTTGGCAAACCCGACCCGAACGCGCCCGCGCCCGACGTGATGTACGCCAGCGCGGGCATCTATTCCACGGCTGCCGACATGGCGCGCTGGATGCGCTGGCATCTGGATGGCGCGCGCCAAGCCAAAGAGGCCTTCGTGCTGGATCACGTGATGTGGCTGCCGTACGACGGGCTCAAGTCCGTCGTGGGCACCGAAGTCACGGACGCGGATGGCATGGGCTTGGGCTGGGTGGTCACGCTGCCGCGTAACGGCGCGCCTTTGCTGTTGGGCAAGAGCGGCGGGCTGGGCGGCTTCATGAGCTATGCCGTGTTGTCGCCCAACCGGGACCTGGGCGTGTTCGTCGTGGCCAGCCGCGTGAACTTTGCGATGTTCGGGAACATCCATTCCAAGGTGCGCGAACTGGCGGCTGAGCTGGCGCGGTGATGCGTGCCTTGCGGCGTGTGCCAGCGTCGCGCGCACCCGCCGTGGCGGCGGCGTGGATCGCGTCGGCCGTGCTGCTTGGACTGCACACGCCGGATGCGCGCGGGCAAGAGGCGCGCGACATCTTCAAGACCGAAATATTCCTGACGCCCTATAGCGAATTGGGCGATGGAGAAGAGGCGTATCCGCGATTGAACGGGCGCTTCCTGCTGATGACGGGCTACACCGGATTCTTTGGCGTCAAGGATGACAACGGCCAGATCCCGCGTTCGCACTGGAGCAGCACGCAGCCGACGGCCGAGGCCGCGCTGGTCGGCCAATTGACGCAGCGCTTTTCGATCCGCGCGAAGGCAACCTTGAATTCGTCCACCAACGCGACCGAGGACAACGCGTTTTCGGATCTGGGCGTCAACCTGGACAACCTGTTCGCGGCCTACACCGCTGACCGCTACGCGCTGTACGGCGGCAAGATGGACCTGGGCTTTGGCGACGCCTGGCATGTCGTCGATGGCCTGTACACCGGCTTTAACGAGAACTCGGAGTTTCGCGGATCCATCGGGCTGGGCGGGCGCTACACCTTGGGTACGGGCGCGAACGGCACGCATTCGGTGGCCGCCATGCTGTTCAAGCGCGATGGAACGCGCATGAATAAGCGGCTGAGCCTGGACGATGGCTTCATCCGCCCCGATCAGCCGCCCGTGTTCAGCGACGCGCTCAAGTCCTACATCCTGTCTTATGACTTTCGTGATCTGCCGGGGCTGGAACGGCTGTCTGGCGGCATCGATGCGGGCCGGCTGCACCTGGACCCGGACCAGGGCAGCAGCGCCAATACGGTGTCCGCCCGCTTGCGTTACGACGCGCCGCTGGGCGATGCGTGGGCGCTGAGCTGGTTCAACGAAGCCACGTTCGCCAGCGCGTTTCGCGGCGCGCCGGTACGCAACGGCAATGGCGTGACCTCGGTCTCGCTGTCGCGTGAACGCTGGCAACTGACGGCGACAGCGGCCGCGCGCAAGCTGGCGGGCAGCGACGCGCGGCTGGCGCCCTACGGATTGCAGAATGATTGGGACTGGGCGCTGTCCGGCGCGGTCACGTATGTGACGCCGTTGGGGTTCATCGTGCAGGCGGGTATCACGCACCAGCGCGATCAAACGATACGGCTTAACCAAGGTGTTTTTCGCATCGCCTACCAGGCGGGATTCTGAGGTCATCATGACGACGCAAACTTCGTATGCCGCCGGCCTGTGCGCGCTGGCCCTGTGCGTGACATCGGTGATCGACCGGCCGGCGTGGGCGCAGGCCATTCCCATCGACGTCCAGCCCAATCCGCCCGCCGACGTCATCGCCATTTCCCCGGGCAGCAAAGCGCAGGCCGTGAAAGACTTGCCGCGCGTGGTGCAGGACATCCTGGCGCGCAGCCAGGTGCCGGGCATGGCGGTGGCCGTCGTCATCGACGGCAAGACGGTGCTGGCGCAGGGCTACGGCATGCGTGAAGTGGGGCAGCCTGCGCCGGTGGATGCGCAGACCGTGTTCCAGATTGCATCGATCTCGAAGTCGCTGTCGGCGACGGTAGCGGCCATTGAGGTGTCGCGCGGCACGGTGTCCTGGGACGACCCGGTGGCCCGCTATCTGCCCGGCTTTGCGCTCAGCAGCAGTTATGTGTCCCAGCATGGCGCCATTGGTGATTTCTTTGCGCATCGCTCGGGGCTGCCCGGCACCGCAGGCGATGACCTGGAAGACCTGGGCTACACGCGCGACGAGGTGCTGGCGCGGCTGCGCCTGCTGCCCTTGGATGCGTTCCGCACTTCGTATCACTACGCCAACTTCAGCACCACGATTGGCGCGCAGGCGGTGGCGAAGGCGGCGGGCGTGCAATGGGATCAGCTGGCCGACGAACGGTTGTTCAAGCCGTTGGGCATGACATCCACCAGCTACCGCTATCAGGATTTCATGGCGCGCGGCAATCGCGCCGTGCTGCACGCGTATCAGCATGGCGTGTTTGTGCCGCAGGGGCAGCGCAACGCGGACGAGCAGGCGCCGGCAGGCGGCGTGTCCTCGACCGTGGGCGATCTTGCCCAATGGCTGAAACTGCTGCTGGCAGACGGGAAGTTCCAGGGTAAGCAGATCGCGGCATCCAGCGCGTTGCTGCCCGCCTTGTCGCCGCAATCGTTTTCCGCGCGCGCGCACAGCCTGGATGCGCGCTCGGGCTTTTATGGCTATGGCTTCAACGTCAACACGGAATTGGGCGGCCGGCCGTCGATGGGGCATTCGGGCGCGTTCCTGATGGGCACGGGCACCTCGTTCAAGATCGTGCCGTCTGCCGGCATCGGCATCGTGGTGCTGACCAACGGCGCGCCGGTGGGTGCGGCCGAGTCTGTGGCGGCCACCTTCATCGACACGGCGCTTTACGGCAAGCCGACGCGCGATTGGTACGCGGCTTATCACGGCGCCATGCAGGGATTTTTTGCGCCGCAAGCCGATCTGTCTGGCAAGACGCCACCCGCGACACGCGCGCCCGCCAAGCCGCTTGCGCAATATGTTGGCGAGTTCAACAACCCGTATTACGGCGCGGCCCAGATCCGCCAGACCGACGGCGGATTGAGCCTGACACTGGGTCCGCGCAAACTGCAATTTGCGCTGACGCACTGGGACGGCGATACGTTCGCGTTTGCGCCGATAGGCGAGGCCGAGCTGGTGGACTCGCGCGCGTCAATCGTCTTTCAGATGGATCATGGGCAGGCGCGTGATTTCCTCATCAAGTTTTATGACGACAGCGGCCAGGGGCGCTGGTCGCGCAAGTAGACCGGCCGGCTGGCGCAATGTTCTTCAACGCTTGCGCGGCGGCACGACCATGAAGCCTTGCTCAAACTGCCGGATGGCTTGCGTGCCGTGTTGCGCCGTCCACATCGCGGGTGTGCCGTCCATGCCGCCCAGCATCGCCGCTTGCGTGGGCGTGGCCGTGGCCTTGGTCGGCGCGCTGCGCGCAGCGGTAGCGGCCACCCCCGTTGTCGAAGGTTGATAGTTCGCCATGATCCGGCTGACGTAGTTGCGCGTCTCGGCATAGTCCGGCACGCGATTGCCCGCGCGTTGCACGGCGCCTTCGCCCGCGTTGTAGGCGGCCAGCGTCAATTCCAGATTGCCGTCGTAACGGTTGAGCAGCGCGCGCAGGTAGCGGCTGCCGGCATCCACGTTCAGGTCCAGCCGGCGCAGGTTGGCCTGCAAGGTATCGTCCGCGCCCGGCACGCCGTATTGGCTGGCGGTGGCCGGCATCAGTTGCATCAAACCGACCGCGCCCTTGGGCGATACCGCCTGCGTGTAGAACCCCGATTCCGCCTGCGCCACGGCATGCAGCAGGCCGTAGTCCAGTTGATGGCGTTGCGCAGCACGTTCCAGCGCCTGGCGGATTTCGGGCGTGGGTTCGGCCAGGCGCCGCAGGCCGCGCGCTCCGGCGCTCAGATCGCGAAACAGCAGCCGGTAGCTGTCGTCCAGCGCGGTGGGCGCGTAGCGGGCGATGCCGGTCTCGTCGAACGAGACATAGACGTCGGCCGCCTGCGCGGGCGCATAGCCCATCACCGGGGCGATCAAGGCGGCGGCCAGCCGGCAGCAGATTCTTGGAAAGGAGATAGGCATCGTGAAAACAGCAGCGGGCAAGCGGCTAGCGGCGGTCTTGCCGGGATCAAGAGAGTGAGGCGTATCTTACAAGAATGACAATCATTATTATTTACAAAAGAATTAAATCTTGTTAACTTTCAGGCCCGGTCCGTTGCCAGACGAATCGCGATCCCGTAAATACGTAGCCTTGAAGCAAGTGTTCAGGCTGCCAGGGCGGCAGTCTGGTGTATGCGGCACGATGGGTTCGGCGAATAACGCTGGCGGAATAAAGTGAAACGCGGGCGAGGAAATGCATGCGAATACTGCTAATCGAGGACGACAGCAAAGTCAGCTACTGGCTGGCGAGCAAGTTCCAGGCTAGCGGTCATCACTGCGTGCCTGTGGACTCCGGCGAAGAGGCGCTGCAAGCGCTGGACCGGCAAGCGTTCGACATCGTGGTGCTGGACCGCATGCTGCCTGGCATCGACGGCATTGAAGTGCTGCGGCGTCTGCAAGGGCGTCCGCATCCGCCGGTGGTGATCCTGTCTGCCGTGGATCAGGCATCGGATCGCGTGGAAGGCCTGCGCGCCGGTGCGCAGGACTACATCGGCAAGCCCTTCGACTTCCCCGAGCTGATGGTGCGTATGGAGCTGCTGGTGCAGCGTAATGACGACACCCCCAGCAATACCGCGCGGCTATGTGTGCGGGATCTGCAAATCGACCTGCTACGCCGCAAGGTCACGCGATCCGGGCGCGACATCAACCTGACCGACAAAGAATTTCTGTTGCTGCGCACCTTGGCCGAACACGCGGGCCAGACCGTGCCGCGCGGCATGTTGCTGGAAAAGGTCTGGGGCTTGCAGTTCGACCCGCAGACCAATCTGATCGATGTCCACGTCTCTAAGCTGCGGTCCAAGATCGACAAGGATTTTGCGCAACCCTTGCTTAAGACCGTGCGCGCCATGGGATACGTGCTGAGCTGATTCCATGAGTACCGTGCCACTGAACCTGCCTGCGATGCTGCGGGCGCTGCGCCGTGGGCCACTGGGCAGCCTGCGCCAATCCTGGACGACCTTCTGGAGCGATGGCCGCGCCACGCCGCAAGCCTTTGCCGGGCTTGCCCCCACCCAGACCACCAGCCATTTCCGCCACACCGCCTGCTTTGCGTTCATCTTCCTGCTGGTGACGCTGGGGTCGATTGCCTGGGGGCAGAACCTGCTTGAGCACGTAATGGTGCGGCATGTGAAGGACATGGTGGCCGCCGAACTGCGCGCGCATCAGACGCTGAGCAGCCGCGACAGCGCCACGCAGCTGGCGCTTGCGCTGCGCCAGCGCGAGGCCACCGTCGCGCGCCGTGAGCGCGCGATTTCCGTGCAGTGCGCCGACGGCCGTCTGCTGTATGGCGCGGCGGAATTGCTGTCGCCTGCGTTGTGCCAGGGCGGCCCGCTGCCCTGCCGAGGCTGGCTGCGCGCCACGCTGAGCACGGGCGACGGTCTGAGCGAATGGCTGGGCCATGCGTCGCTGCTGCCCGACGGCGGGCGCTATGTCATTGCCTACGACATCCTGCCCATGTTGAACCGCATCTACCCCGTGCCGCTGGTGGTGGGCCTGAGCGTGTTCACGGCGCTGCTGCTCAGCCTGGGGGCGGGCCTGTTCTTCAGCATCGGCGCCGCCACGCGCATCACCCGCATCCGCCAGACGATGGCGCGGTTCGCGCGCGGTGACCTGGATGCGCGCGTGGCGCTGCATGGCCGGCAGGACGAATTCGATCAGCTGGGCAAGGATGTGAATCAGGCGCTGGAACGCATCGACTTCCTGATGGAAGAGGTGCGCAACGCCACCAATCACATCGCGCACGAACTGCGCACGCCGCTGACGCGCTTGCAGCAACGGCTGAGCAACGCGGCCGACTCGATTCGTGAAAATCCGGCAGCAGAGGCCGAGATGGCGCTGGCGGAAGAAGAGATCCGCCGCATCCTCTATTTGTTCCGCGCCGTCATGCGCATCAGCGAAATCGAAACCGGGCGCTGCCACCACGAACCCTGCGAGCTGGACATGCGTGCGCTGTTGGCTGATCTGCACGATTACTACGACGTGCTGGCCGAGCAACGCGGGCTGACGCTGCTGACGCGCATCGAAGATGCCACGCCGCTGCCGGGCGACCGCGCGCTGCTGTTCCAGGCGCTGGTCAATCTGATCGATAACGCCGTCAAGTACGCGCCGCCGGGCTCCACCATCACCTTGCTGGCGCGCCGCAGTGGCGCGTGGCTGGAGCTGGGTATCGCGGACCAGGGGCCGGGCATCGACGCGGGCCAGCGCGGGCAGGCCGTGCAGCGCTTTCGCCGCCTGACGCGCGATCGCAGCATCGCTGGTCATGGTCTGGGACTGGCGCTGGTGCATGCCGTGGCGGCGCTGCATGGAGGCAGCCTGGTGCTGGCGGATAACGACCTGGATGGCGCCGATGCCAAGGCCAGCGCTGAGTTCCCTGCGGCCGGCGCAGCACATGCGGAGCATTCGCCCCACGCTGAAACCCAGACTCCCAGGCCCTTGCGCGGGCTGCTCGCGCTGCTGCGTCTGCCCTGTTTGCCGCCGTCGTCCAGAGGTTCCTGAACGACTCTTAATGATTTGCCCGTTGCTCGCCAGCTGCAAATGAATCCTAATATCGTCTGTGCAAAGACGGCGTTTGCCGCCTTCGATTTTCTTTCACGACGATCTCTCTTGGACTTACCCGTGACTTCCCGCATCCAACAATTCCTTCGTGACGAAAGCGGCGTGACCGCAATTGAATACGGCATCCTCGCCGCCGCCATGGCGGCCGCCGTGGGCGTGATCTTCGGCTCCGACGGCGCCTTCATCACCGCGCTGCGCGAAAAGTTCGGCGCCATCGCCAACGACATCACCGAAGCTGGCACCGACTCCCGGTCCGGCGGCTGATTCCGCGCGTTCGTGGTGTTCTCGCTGCCCAGCATCGTCCTCGTGCCCGCATTGGCATGGGTGGTGGTGTCCGACCTGCTGTATCGCCGCATCAGCAACCGCCTGATCCTGGCGCTGTTGCTGACGTGGGCCGTCTACGCGGGGTGGGTGCTGATGCAAGGCAACCCGGCGCTACGCGCATCGCTCTTGACGGGCGTGCTGGCGGGCGCTGGCGTGCTGGTGGCGGGGTACTGCCTGTTTGCCATGCGCTGGATGGGCGCGGGCGACGCCAAGCTCATGGCGGTGCTGTGCCTGTGGCTGGGTGAGCAGACCTTCGTCTTTCTCATCGTGACGGCGTTGGCGGGCGGCGTGCTGGCGCTGGGCATGCCGCTGTTGCGCACGCTGGAGCGCGCGCTGGCGTTAAGTCTTGTGCGCATGAACGCCTGGCTTTCGCGCCTGGCGATTCCCACGCCGCACGCGTTGCGTGAAGAACCCGTGCAAGGCATTCCGTACGGCTTGGCCATTGCTTGCGGCGCGGTCTTCGTGCTCTGGAGCCATACCTAGTTTTTTCCTGCTGGAAACCGGCACCGACGCCAACCTTGACCTGCGCGCGGCCCGGGCGTCTTCCCGCTCGTGTCGTAAATAAAAAGATAAATCGATCTCATTCAAGATGAAAACCCGATCACTGATCCTGCTTGCCTCGGCGATCACTTTGGCCGCAGGTGCGGCCCTGGTGGGCCGCGCCTTGATGCGCCCGCCGCCTCCCGTGACGATCGTCAAGCAGGTCGACGCGCCGCGCACGCCGGTGCGCCAGGTTCTGACCCTGTCCGGCGCATTCACGCCGGGCGACTTCGTGACGGGCCGCGCGCTGACGTGGCGCGAACTGCCTGCGGACCAGATCCGGGCCGAACACTACACGGCTAACACCGACGAGGAACGCCGCAAGATCGAACTGGCCGTCGCGGGCGCCACGCCGCGCCGTGTGCTGAGTGAAGGCGCGCCGCTGACGCGCGATGCGCTGGTGTTTCCAGGTGACCACGGCTTTGTGGCGTCGGTGCTGAAACCTGACATGCGCGCCGTGTCGGTGCCCACCAGTGCCGTCACCAGCAACTCGGGCCTGGTCACCGCTGGGGATCGCGTGGACGTCATCCTGCACCTGGAGCGCGACAAGAAGCAGGCGCCCATGCCGGGGCAGGCAGACACCTCATTTTCAACGTTGGCCGCGCAGACCATCGTGCGCAATGTGCGCGTGCTGGCGCTCAATGGCAACACGGGCGGCATCGCGCCGGC
>CAJYKY010000084.1 GCA_913775005.1 uncultured Achromobacter sp. | reverse complement strand
TTCCGATGGCCAGACGCTGGCCCGCCTGGGCGGCGACGAATTCATCGTGCTGCAGGAAGAGGCGCAGGCCTGGCAGCTGGAGGCCACCGCGCAGCGCATCATCGACCGGCTGCGCGAGCCCTTCCGCCAGGGCCTCATCGAGGTCTACACCAGTTGCTCCATCGGCATCGCCATGTATCCCGACCACGGGGCCGACCTGGACAGCGTGGTGCGCAGCGCCGACATCGCCATGTACGTGGCCAAGGAAGCGGGGCGTCACACCTACCGCGTGTTCCAGCCCGAGATGGACCGCCGCAATGCCGACTACGTGTGGCTGGACACCAATTTGCGCAAGGCCTTGGCCGAAAACCACCTGATGCTGTATTACCAGCCCAAGCTGGTTGGCCGCACAGGCGAAGTGCATAGCGTGGAAGCGCTGCTGCGCTGGCGTTCGCCCGAACGCGGCATGGTCTGCCCCGGCACCTTCATTCCCTACGCCGAGGAATCGGGCTTGATATCGCCGCTGGGCGGGTGGGTGATGCGCGAAGCCGCCCGCCAGGCAGCGGCCTGGAAGCGCGAAGGGCTGAACATCCGCATCGCCATCAACATGTCGGCGCGGCAGCTGGACGACAAGGGCGTGGTCAGCGACTTCATGCGCGCCATCGGCGATGCGGGGCTGGAGCCTTGCATGCTGGATATCGAACTCACCGAAAGCTGCCTGATCGAAGATGAAGTTGCCGCCATCGATCTGATCAAGCAGTTCCGACAGCTGGGCGCGCGCGTGCACCTGGACGACTTCGGCACCGGCTATTCATCGCTGTCGCAACTGGCGCGCATTCCGCTGGACGCCATCAAGCTGGACGCCAGCTTCGTGCGCTGCGTGAACGAGAACCCGGTGTCGCAAGCCTTGGCGAAGGCCATCGTGGCCGTGGCGCGCACGCTGGAATTGAAGGTGATTGCGGAAGGCGTGGAAACCGTCGAGGAAACGAACTTCCTGGACACGCTGGGGGTGGATGCCAAGCAGGGGTATCTGTATGCCAAACCCATGCCGGCCGCCGAGCTGTCCGCCTGGCTGGCGCATCGCCGCCGGCTGCATCTGATCGCGTAATAGTGGTCTTAATGGTCTTGCTGGATGTCGACGGGGCTGGACGCCGGTCTCAGCCCCGCAATTGCCGTCAGCGGCGGGTCAATGCCGGCAAGGGCAGGTCAATGCCGTGATCGGCAAAGTCAATGCATCGTGGCCTCCTGGGTGGCGTCGTTGCTGACGGCGCTGCGGCGGTTTTGCGCCAGCACCAGGCGTTCCATGTAGGCGCGGTCTTTCGGGTCGATCGAGAACGCCGCTTCGACCCAGTCTTCCGTGATGTCCATCAGTTCCGACCGCGACAGGTTCAGCACGCGCTGACGTGCCCGCAGCATGGCGCGCATGCCGTTCAGCTTGGGCCGCAGCACGTCGATAAAGGTGCGCGTGGCGCGGTAGGCCTCGCCCGGTTCGAACAGCGCGTCCACCAGCCCCTTGCCCTGGAACCATTCGGCCGTGTGCGATTCGCCCGTGCTGATCAGCTCTTCAGCCAGCTTCATGCCAGACCGGCGCGCCACCAGCGAATACCCGCCCATGCCCGGGAACAGGTTGAACGCCATTTCCGGAAAGCCCATGCGCGCATTGTTCTGCGCCAGCACGAAGTGGTGCGCCAGCGCCGCTTCAAAGCCGCCGCCCAGCGCGGTGCCTTCGATCATGGCCAGCGAGATCGCGCCGGTGTCGAACCCGCGTGAGGCCGCATGCACGCAGTCCACGCAAGCCCTGGCATACGCCCGCAGCGCCTCGCGCTTGCCGGTGCGGATCGCTTCGGCAAAGAAGTTCAGGTCACCGCCCACGTTGTAGATCTGTGGGACCAGCGAGCCCGTGACCCAGAAGTCGATGGGCAGGCCGGAGTCTTTCGCGGCGCGCGCCAACGTCATGATTTCATCGATAAGTTCAAGGTTGAAGCAAGGCCGTGGTTGCGCCCGGAGCATCATCCACATGACACGACGTCCCTCCTCATAAAACGCTGAAATCTGCTTCATGTTGCCCGCTGCGGTAAAGGGGTGGCAGTCTGTATGAATGAGTTGATTCATGTGCTTTCGTCCAATCGATCAAGGTGAGTCGGAGTACTGCCGGGTCAGCCTAATACAAGGCTTCCGGCGGCCGTCTCATGCAAACCTCGTCCGGCTGGCTAGAGTTGTCCGTAGGTCAAAGGCGCGAGTGATCCGTGCAAAAGCCTTGCGGAAAAAGGAGGTGGGTCAACCGGTAGGCCGAGGCGCGTATCGGCCGGGCGCATGAGGACCCACGCAAATTCGCGACGATCCGGCCGGTTTGCGCGACCTCATCCGAAACGCTTGTCCTCATGCGTTGGGATGAGCGCTGTCTTACAAATGCAACAGAAAACAATTCTCATTTGTGCTTCGTTCAGGTTCTGGATAGCATCGCGGCTTTCATAAACCTGAATATCTGAAGGCGTTGCGATGTTGCCCCCGTTCGTCCCGCGATCCCTGTCATTGGGCGTCGCGCTTGCCCTGACATTCCCCCTGTCCCAAGTCTTTGCCCAGACGGCTGAATTGCCCGCCATCAGCGTCCAAGGCGACCATGCCGACGACCCGCGCGTGCCGGAAGTCACCACCGCCACGCGCACGCAGACGCCGGCCCGCTACGTGCCGCAGACCATCGATACCGTCAAGGTCGAAAACGTGCAGAACTATGGCGTCAACACGATCAGCGGCGCGCTGTCGGGCATCCCCAACGTGTCCAGCGCGCAAGACACGCGTTTTGACTCCGTGCGGATACGCGGCTTTGACGCCAGCAACGACTTCTATCTGGACGGCATCCGCGACGACAGCCAGTACGTGCGCGACCTGCACAACATCGAACGCATCGAGGTCCTGAAAGGCCCGGCCGCCGTGCTGTACGGGCGCGGCAGCCAGGGCGGCATCATCAACCGGGTCAGCAAGGCGCCCACGCCGGGCCGGGAATCCACGATCGAGGCGCAGACGGGCAGCTGGGACCTGCGCAGCGTGTATGGCGACTTCAGCATGGACCCCGCCGACGACGTCAGCGTGCGTTTGAACGTGGGCCAGGAAGAGACGAACAGCTTCCGCCACAAGATCGGCGGTACGCGCCAGCTGGTGGCGCCCGCCATCAACTGGCGCATCACGCCCAACCTGGACTGGCTGGTGCAGTACGAGTACAGCCGCTATGACCGCACGCCCGACCGCGGCATCCCCAGCGTCAACGGCCGGCCCGCCGACGTAGGGCGCAGCACCGTCTATGGCGACCCGGACCGCGACTACATCGATGACCGCGCGCAGTCCTTCCGTTCGCGC
>CAJYKY010000083.1 GCA_913775005.1 uncultured Achromobacter sp. | reverse complement strand
CCGACGTGGCGCAAGGCCGCAACCTGCCACCGGGCAAGACCGTGGTGGTGGCGTACGGCGCGCGGCCCGACGCGCTGGACGCGCGCTTGCAGTGGCACCCGGTGCCGGCCGACCCCGCGCGTTATGCGCAGGCGTTGTACGGCACCGGGTGCCACTGCAAGCGCGCGTCCAGCGCGTCGGGCCGCGCGCCGTACGCCACCACCACGGTCTTGCCCGGTGGCAGGTTGCGGCCTTGCGCCACGTCGGCCAGCCGGTCATCAGAGGCCAGTTCCAAGGGCGTGCGCGGCGCGTAGTGCGCTTTCAAGGTGCCCGAGGCACGCGGTGCGGCAGCGTCGGGCGCAAACACCTGCACGCCCAGCACGGCTTCGATCTGCGCCGCGCTGATGTGGCCGGGGCGCAGCAGCACGGGGCCCGCGCCGCGATCCAATCGCGACAGATCAAGAATGGTGGATTCAATGCCGACCTCGGACGCGCCGCCTTCCAGCACCGGCATGCCGGCCGCGACTTCATCGGGGAATTCGCTGCGCACGTGCTCGGCGCGGGTCGGCGACACCTGGCCGAACTTGTTGGCCGACGGCGCCGCGACTCCGCCCTGCCCGTTCGGCTTGCCGGCGGCAAACGCCGTCAGCAGCGCCTGCGCGACGGGGTGCGACGGACAGCGGATGCCGATGCTGTCCTGCCCGCCGCTGACGGTATCGACGATGTTCGGCGCGCGCTTCAGAATCAGCGTCAAGGGACCGGGCCAGAAGGCGTCGATCAGCAAGCGCGCTTCGGGCGGCACGTGCGACGCCCAGTACGACACATCGCCATCGGGCGCAATGTGCACGATGACGGGATGGTTCGACGGACGGCCCTTGGCCGCGTAGATCCGCGCCACCGCCTGCGGGTTTTCAGCGTCCGCACCCAGGCCGTAGACGGTCTCGGTGGGAAACGCGGCCAGCTCGCCATTCAACAGGCGACGGGCAGCGTGGGCGATTTCTGCGTCGCTGGCGGATACGGGCGGGGGCAAGGAAGGCATTGGATCGTGGCGGTTTACTCAGGAGCTTGCATGCCCAGCGCGGCAGCCACGCGGGCGGCGTCGGCGCGAGCCTGGTCCAGCGTGGGCGCAACGATGGTGATGTGACCCATCTTGCGGCCCCGGCGCGCATCGCGCTTGCCATACAGGTGCAGCTTGGCCGTGGGCACGGCCAGCGCGGCGGCCCAATCGGGTTCGCGCGGCGTGGTCGCGGCGTCGGACGCATACCAGATGTCGCCCAGGATGTTCAGCATGACGGCGGGCGCCAGCAGGTCGGTGCCGCCCAGCGGCAAGCCGGCCATGGCGCGCGCCTGTTGCTCGAACTGGCTGGTCAGGCAGGCGTTCATCGTGTAGTGCCCGCTGTTGTGCGGACGCGGCGCGATTTCGTTGACGATCAGGCTGCCGTCCTTGAGCACAAAGAATTCCACGCACAACACGCCGTGATAGCCCAGCCCTTGCGCAATGGCTTGGGCGGCGTCTGTGGCGCGGGCCTGGCGTTCAGCGTGGGCCGCGTCGGACTGCACCGGCGCGGCGGTGGACACGGCCAGGATGCCGTCGCGGTGCACGTTGCGCGCCACGGGGAACACCACCGACGCACCATCGAAGCCGCGTGCAATCACGACCGAGATTTCGTAGTCCAGCGGCATCAGCGCTTCCAGCACGCAGGCCACGCCGCCGAATTCGGCGAAGGCGGCCAGCGCTTCGTCGCGCGTCGTGATGCGGGCCTGGCCCTTGCCGTCGTAACCCAGGCGGGCCACCTTCAAGATACCGGGGAACAAGGCATCGGGCGCGGCGCGCAGGTCCGCTTCTGTGCGAATGGCGGCGTGCGGCGCAACCGGGATGCCTTGCGAGGCGATGAAGGTCTTTTCAGCGATACGGTCCTGCACGATGGCCACGGCGTCGGCGGCCGGGCTGACGCGGCAACGCGTGGCCAGGGTGCGCAGACTGTCGGCGGGAACGTTTTCGAATTCCGTCGTGACGGCCTGACAGGTCTGCGCCAGGCGCGCAAGGCCGTCTTCGTCGTCGTAGGCGGCCTGGATGTGCAGGTCAGCCACCATGCCGGCGGGGCATTCGTCGGCTGGGTCCAGCACGGCGACCTTATAGCCCAGGCTTTGCGCCGCGTGGCAGAACATGCGGCCCAGTTGGCCGCCGCCCAGCAAACCCAGCCAGCCGCCGGGAGCAATCAGGAAAGGAGTCGATTGAGTCATACGGATCAGGCCTCGGGCGGAACCTTCATGTCACGCGCGGCTTGCGTCTGGCGCGCGCGGAAGGCCACCAGCTTCTTGTGCAAGCCGGCGTCGGTGCCTGCCAGCGTGGCGATCACGTGCAGGGCGGCGTTGGCGGCGCCCGCTTCGCCGATGGCGAAGGTGGCTACCGGCACGCCCTTGGGCATTTGCACGATGGACAGCAGCGAGTCTTCGCCGCGCAGGTACTTGGACGGCACCGGCACGCCGAATACCGGCACTTCGGTCAAGGCGGCCATCATGCCCGGCAAGTGCGCCGCGCCGCCCGCGCCGGCGATGATGCCGCGCAGCCCGCGTTCATGCGCCACCGCGCCGTATTCGGCCATGTCTTGCGGCATGCGGTGCGCGGAAATCACGCGCGCCTCGTACGCCACGCCGAAGTCCTCCAGCATGGTGACCGCGTGCTTCATGACCTCCCAATCGCTGGAAGATCCCATAATCACGCCCACCACGGGGGTGGCCTCTGCCGCTGCGGAAGTCTTGGCTGTCATAACCGGTGTCAAAGAGTTTTAGCCGCGGACAAGTTGCCCGCGGAAGGTCAAAGGACCACGGATCAAGTCCGCGAAACCCGGTATTTTACCCGGGGCGCGCGCGAGGCTACGGCGCGGTGGCCGAGGGCAGCCAAAGATAGCTCACCGGATCGTCCGGGCAAGGCCCGAAACCGCACTCCAGCGTGACCGCACCCAGGTTGGCCAGCGTCATGATGAAAAACAGGGCCATGACGGCCACACCCAGCGCCGCGACGGGTTTTTTCAGCATGCTGTCGCCCCACTTGCGGTCGGCCGTCTGCATCAGGATGCAGAAGACGATGATGGCGGTAAATGCGATGAAGGCCCAGGTGTAGAAGTGCATGCCCCACAACGGCGAGCCGTAGCCCGGATCGCCCGGCGCAATATGCAGCAGCACCTGCCGGCCAGAGGCCACCATGCCCGCAAGCGATGCCGCGATGCTCATGCCGTAATGCATGGGCGATGGCCCCAGGCGCATGTTCAGCAGAAAGCCCACGCCGGCCAGGATGAACGCCACGCGTTGCAGCAGGCACAAGGGGCAAGGCAGCTCGTCATAGATGATCTGCCAGGCCAGCGCCATGCCCAGGATGCCGGTCACGCCCAACAGCGCCAGGCCGTTGATGACGCGCGATCCGCGCGCGGGATTGCGAGAGAAGATCATTGCCCTGCCCCTACAGCGACAGCGCCAGCGGGCTGGTCATGTGGTGATGGCACCAGACCGCGAAAATCAGCAGGGTCAGCAACCAGAAGGTCACGCAGGGGCGGCGCTTGCCGGCGACCCCAAACCAGACGGCGGCAAGGCCGGTCAGGAAGGGCAACATCATGATCATGCGGAAGGCTCCTGTCGGCGTTGGAACGGTGCGACGGGCGGCTCGCAGAACGATGCGCCGGACGACCGATAAACGACCCCGGAGTATAGCGTAACAATCCGAAATAATTCTTATCGAAAGCCCTGACAAGAATGACGGGGATCGAGTCGGATTGGCATAAAAAAACCCGCTTCATGCTTGGACGCATGCAGCGGGTTTTTTGAACCGCGTGTGCGGCTTATGTAAGCGATCAGGCGATCAGGCGGTCCAGCGCTTCGCGGTACTTCGCGGCCGTCTTTTCCAGCACGTCTTGCGGCAGGCGCGGGGCGGGCGGGGTCTTGTCCCAGGTCTGGGTTTCGAGCCAGTCGCGCACGAATTGCTTGTCGAACGACGGGGGGCTGATGCCTACGCGGTAGCCGTCAG
>CAJYKY010000082.1 GCA_913775005.1 uncultured Achromobacter sp. | reverse complement strand
AGGTCATCCGCTGATGCGCCGTCGCAGCTTCCTGTTGGGCGCGGCCGCCACGGCAGCGGTGGCGGGTGCGGCCGGGTATTACCGGTCACGCATCGTGGAAACGACGCCCGCCGTGCACTACCCCGGCATGCAGCTGGGCCATGCGCTGCGCGACGCGGCGGCGCTTCCCGCGCCATCGGCACACTACCGGCATGACGTCGCCATTCTGGGTGCGGGCGTGGCCGGCCTGTCTTGCGCCTGGAAGCTGGCGCGCGAAGGTTTTACCGATTTCGTCGTGGTGCAAGGGCCGGAATTCGCGGGCAACGCGGCGGCGGGCCGGCGCGCGGGGATGGGCGATCCGGCCGGCGATCCCTTGGACTATCCACTAGGCGCGCATTACCTCCCGCTGCCGTCGATGGCGTCCACGCACGTGCGTGAAATGCTGTCGGACTTCGGCATCATCGAGCGCGGCGCGGGCGACCTGCGTCCCTACTACGATGAATCCGTGCTGGTGCATTCGCCGCAGGAACGTTTGCTGCGCAATGGCCACTGGGACGAAGGCTTGCTGCCGATGACCGGCTTGCCCGATGCCGACGTCGCCCAGCACCACCGTTTCCTGGCCCTGATCGACCAGCTGCACACGCAGCTAGGCAACGATGGCCGCAAGGTGTTCTGCATCCCCATCGTGCTGTCGTCGCAAGACCCCGCCTGGCGCGCGCTGGACGCCATCACCTTCAAACAATGGCTCGCGCGCGAAGGCTATACCTCGCCCGCGCATGCGTTCGGCCTGCACTACTTCGCCAGCCGCGATGGCCACGCCGCCAACGCGGGCGAAGGCGCGGTGCTGACGTGGCCGGGCGGCCTGTCCGTGCTGGCCGAACGCATGCGCGGGGCCATCAACCAGAAGCTGGGACACACGCAATGGCTGATTCCCGGCGCCGCCGTGCGGCTGGAGGAAACGCCGGCGGGTCCGCGTGTCACGTGCGTGACTGATAGCGCGGATTCCGCCTACACCCTGCAAACCCGCCGCACGGTCTGCGCGATGCCCTTGTTCGTAGCCCAGCGCATCCTGCCCGACATCCGCGCCTATGGATACGACCCGGCCGTACACGCGTCCTCGCACGCGCCATGGCTGGTGTCCAACTTCGTGCTGGACGGCTATCCCATCGAGGCACCGGGCGAACCGCTGTCCTGGGACAACGTGGTGTACCAGGGCAAGGCCTTGGGGTATGTGGTGTCCACGCATCAGTTGCTGCGCGTGGCGCGGTCGCCACAATCGGTGTTCACGGCGTATCACGCGTTAAGCGGGCAAACGCCGCAAGCCGCCCGCCAATGGCTGACCACGGCCAGCCCGCAAGACCTGCGCGACGAAGCTTCGGCCGACCTCATCGCCGCCTATGGCTCGGAGTTCTGGCGGCATGCGCGCCAGCTTGACATCACCGTACGCGGCCACGCGATGGCCTCGCCGCTATGCGGCTATCTGTCGAATTCCGGGCTGGCCGCGCTGCGCGATGTAGACGGGCCGGTGCTGTTCGCGCACGCGGATCTGTCCGGCTATTCGGTATTCGAGGAAGCCTCGTGGTGGGGCGTCGTGGCCGCGGGCCGGATTCTGGGCCACCCCCCCCGCACAATTGCTTAGCCGCGCGGTAGCGCCTGCAATACAATTCCTCGTCCTGGCCCGCCAGCATTCAAATAAAGACACATGGGAAAGCACGTTATTGTCCTGGGCGCAGGCATTGTGGGCGTTTGCTGCGCGTTGGAATTATTGCGCCGGGGCCACACCGTCACCTTGGTAGACCAGCAGCAACCGGGCATGGAAACGTCGATGGGCAACGCCGGCGTGCTGGCGCGCAGTTCGCTCATGCCGTTCAACCATCCCGGCCTGTGGAACCAGCTGCCCCGCTTGCTGAAGAACGACACGGTGCAGTTCCGCTACCGCACGGGCTTTCTCGCCAGGAATCTGGGCTGGGCATCTCGCTTTCTATTGAGTGCGCGCGAGTCCGTGTTCCAGGAAACCGCGAAGTCGCTGGACGCCTTGATCCGCCTATCGGCCCCTGAACACCTGCGCTTGCTGGATGCATCCGGCGCGCGGCATCGGCTGCGCGATACCGGCTGGGTGTTTCTGTATCGCTCGGAACAAGCCTGGAACAGCAGCGATCTGGCGCGCCGCACGTTTGCGCAGTACCAGGTGCCGACGCAGACGCTGTCCCCCGCCGAACTAGCCGAGATGGAACCGGCGTTGTCGCCCATCTTTCATCGCGCCTTGTGGATTCAAGGCTCTTATTCCGTGAACGATCCGCAGGCGGTGGTTGCCGCGTATGCGGATCTGTTTGTGCGCAGCGGCGGCACGTTCAGGAATTTGAAAGCTGCCGCGATTCGCCGCGACGCGAACGGCTGGACGGTGCTGGGCGCGCAAGCGTCGGAAGCGCTGACGGCGGATGCACTGGTCGTAGCGCTAGGTCCGTGGTCCAAATCCCTGTTGAAGACCACCGGCATCCGCTTGCCCATGGCGTTCGAACGCGGCTATCACATGCATTACAACGGTGCAGACGGCGCGACCATTTCACGCCCGCTCTACGACACCGGCGGCGGCTACGTGTTGTCACCGATGGCGCGCGGCCTGCGCCTGTCGTCCGGCGTCGAACTCGATGACTGCGACGCCCCCCCGCGCACCGCGCAACTGGACCTGGCCGAAACCCGCGCCCGCGAAGCCTTTCCGCTAGGCCAGCGCCTGGACGCCGCCGCGTGGCTGGGCCGCCGCCCCACGTTGCCCGACAGCCGGCCGATGATCGGCCAGGCGCCGCGCCACCCCGGCCTGTGGCTGGCGCTGGGCCACCAGCACATCGGATTCAGCACCGCGCCAGGCACCGCGAAGATACTAGGCGAACTGATGTCCGGCACCGCCAGCGAAGGCGCGTATCACGCCTTCCGCCCGAGCCGGTTTATCTAGCGCCGCCCCTGACACTTTTGAGGAGAAGTCGATGAGCACCAAACGTAATTTCCTGGCGTCCGTTCTGGCCGCCGTCAGCTTGACCGCATTGGGCTTGCCCGCCGCCGCCCAAGCGCAGTCCGCCAACGAGACCGCCATGGAGCGCATCATGCGCACCAAGACGATCCGCATCGGCGCCATCGCCGGCGCAATTCCCTACTTCAACAAAAATCTGAACACGGGCAAGTGGGAAGGTTTCGGCCCCGACTTTGCCGAGATGTACGCCGCCCGCCTGGGCGTGAAGACCGAATACCTGGAAACCACCTGGGGCAACGCCGTCCTGGATGTCCAGACGAACAAGATCGACCTGATGTTCGGCATGGCGCCCACGCCGGCGCGCAAAGAAGTCGTGAACTTCTCGGACACCCTGTTCAATAACACCTACACCACCGTTTGCCGCAAGGGCTTCGTGGGCAAGTCGTGGGCCGAACTGGACACGCCGGAAACGCGCGTCGTCGTGGACGTGGGTTCCAGCCATGACCAGCTGGCCACGCGCGTGCTGAAAAACGCCAACGTGACCCGTCTGGAAAACTCGGGTGCAGCGACCCTGGCGCTGTCCTCGGGCCGCGCCGACTGCCAGATCCTGGTGGTGCTGCTGGCCAAGCCGCTCCTGGAAAAGCGCGCGAACATCGGCACGATGAGCATCCCGACGCCAGTTGAAACCGCGCCGGTCAGCATCGGCATGCGCAAGGAAGGCGACGAGGCGCTGCAAAAGTCCGTCAATGCCTGGCTGTCCGACATCCGCGCCAAAGACGAAGTGCGCGGCGTGATCCTGGCCAATATGCAGAAGCTGGCCAACGTGCCGCCCGAGGCGTTCCCGCCCGAAATCAAGTTCTAAGGCCGTGGCAATGAATGACCAGAATGCCCCCCTGCCCGCCCGCTCGCGGCTGACGACCTGGCTGCTGCTGGCCGTCGCCGCGATTGCGGTGTTTGCGATCGTGAAGAAGTGGGACGCCATCGCTGGAAACGCGGTCAATTACGACTGGGATTTCAGCGTGCTGTGGGAATACCGCAAGCTGATCGCCACGGGCGTGTTGAACACGATTCTATTCACCATCCTGTGCGTGTTCCTGGGCCTGGCGATCGGCCTGGTGACGGGCTTGGGACGCTTGTCGCGCAACGTGTTCATCACCGCGCCGCTGCGCGCGTACATCGAGGTGTTCCGCTGCACGCCGGTGCTGGTGCAACTGGTCTGGTTCTACTACGCGCTGCCTGTTGTGACCGGCATCGAGATGTCGCCCATCATGGCGGCCACGCTGTGCCTGTCGCTGTACGGCGGCGCGTTCTACTCCGAAATCATCCGGGGCGGCATCATTTCCACCGACGCCGGCCAGACGGAAGCGGCCAAGGCGCTGGGCATGACGCCGTCGCAGGCGCTGCGCCGCGTGGTGCTGCCGCAAGCCTTCAAAAAGATGGTGCCGCCGCTGATGAACCAATCGATCATGCAGTTGAAGAACACGTCGCTGCTGTCGGTGCTGGCCGTGCCGGACCTGCTCTACCAGGGTCAGGTCATTGCGCACGACACTTACCGCCCGCTGGAGATCTACACCTTCATCGCGGTGGCGTACTTCGTCATCCTGCTTCCGTTCACGATGTGGGCCAAGAAGCTGGAGTTCGGCGGCATCGGCAAAGAGGCATGACGATGAGCGATCCCATCATCCGTATCCGGGGCCTGCGCAAGTCGTTCGCCCATCAGGAAGTCTTGAAGGACATCAACCTGGAAGTGCAGCGCGGCCAGGTCGTGGCGTTGATTGGGCCGTCGGGCTCGGGCAAGTCCACGCTGCTACGCTGCATCAACCTGTTGACCATTCCCGACGGCGGCCAGATCACCGTGGGCGAGCAATCGCTGACGTTCCAGGGCGCGCAGACACGGCTGCCCAATGAACGCAAGCTGGCGAACTTTCGCGCGTCGGCGGGCATGGTATTCCAGCACTTTAACCTGTTCCCGCACATGACGGCCTTGCAGAACGTGATGGAAGGCCCCGTCACCGTGCTGCGCCGTCCCAAAAAGGAAGCCGAGGCACTGGCGCGCGATCTGCTGCAAAAAGTGGGCTTGCTGGAACGCGCCGATTATTTTCCGGACAAGCTGTCGGGCG